>JAWLEX010000005.1:31171-52998 GCA_041685835.1 Desulfatiglandales bacterium | reverse complement strand
GGACGCTCATTCTTCGCGCCAGTGCTCCTTGACTTTGGATTGCGGGCAAGAACCGCTTTAGATCTTTACTTATCGGCTGTCGACAGGAAACAGAGGGCTCTTAAATACCGGCCTCCTTGAGGTACCCAAGGTATCCATGGATGGAATTCACCATGAAGAACCGCTCCCGGTCCCGGATCGCGGGGTCCAGGGCGGAAAAACTCTCCAGCTCCGGATCGTCCCTGAGAAGGGTCTTCAGGCAGAGTTCGGCGCCGGCATCCGGGTGCTCCCGCAGCAGCGATGCGAGAATGTCACGCCAGCGGAGCAATTGATCGCGGAATCGCCCCAGCATGCGTCGGGAATTCTCCGCTTTCCCGAAATGTGCGTAGCAGAGGAGTTGATCCTCCAGGTCCCGCATACGGTCTACACTCGCCAAAGACTCCTCCAGGTAAAACCTGGGAGGGGTTGCGGGACGCAGAAGTTCCCGTCCTCCAAAACCAATGTAGTTTCCGGCGGCCTCGCCGGCAAACAGGCAGCCTTGATAACTGAAGCTTATGTGATGAGGCGCGTGGCCGCGCGTCTCGATTATTCGAAGGCCCGGGATTCCGGCCTCGTCATGGGGAATCAGGACCTCCTTTGGAACCGGCGCGGGCGGGCCGAAGGCATCGGCCATTTCGCCCAGGACCTTCCGGCTGCCCGCCCAAAGCCCGGCCGGATCCACCAGATGCGGCACCGCCTTCCGGTGGCAGACCACCCCGGCTCCCGGGAACTCCTCGAGAACACGGGACAGGCCTCCGGCGTGATCCAGGTGGATGTGAGTGATAAGCACATAATCCACTCGATTCAACCCGGAAGCCTTCAGTTTTTTAATCAGTGGACCCGCAGAATTCGAAGGCCCGGTATCCACCAGGAAGGTCAATGTCCCGCGGACCAGCCAGGCACCCAAAAACCCTTGGAACCCGGGGCGGCCGAACGGAATATCCAGTAGTTCAAGATCCAAGGACAACCTCTATGAAAACCGGGGGTTCACGCTACCACTCCTGGTTTAGAAAGTGATAAACGTCCTCTATTATCGCCCTTGACACCCTCGCCATGGCCCGGCTCATGGCCTCGCTGAGGGCCCTCGGGTTTTTCCGGACACAGGGCTCGGAGTCGCGATATGTCCCCTGATGCAGCACCCTCCTGCTCACGTCCGGCTCACCCTCGGCGAGCAGGGTGACACTCAGCGCCAGAACGGCCTCCCATTGTTCGGCCCCGTCCCGTTCGAAAAACTCTTCCACCGAGCCTTCAAGGACACAGGAGGCGGAAAAACGGCTGCCGGCCGGGAGAACGGCCCGAAAAAGCCCGGACTCACGGAAGTCGCGCGCAAGAAAGTGGGTAACCAGATCGCCGGGGTTGGTCCGCCATCGATGATAGTTGTAGGTCTCGCGTGCAAACTCCTGATCACGATAGACGATCCGGTTGGTGTTGTACTGGGGCGCGACACTGAAACGTTCCAGCCGCACCACGGCCTGGATCGGCTCAAGATCGGGGATGTCAGGGGCCTCGTACTCCAAGACATAGTGATCGACCCGCTCCTTGGGCTTTCCCATGCCGGAACAGCCTCCAGCCGAGATCGCCAGGACAATCCCCCACACCCACCAGCGCGCTCTTGTTTTCATAATCGTACTCACCCTTTCACGTCCCTCCTGCCGGGCGACGCCCGAACAGGAAGACTGCATTATACCCTTATGGTTCCGGTTCCAGCTTGCGGCGGGGAGGAGGCCGGCCGAACAGCAGGTCCGAAGGCTGATCCAGCAAGGTCTCCGTGATATGGTCAAGGTTCTCCGAAGCCTTCTCGAGGTTCTGGGCGGTATGAATCAAGTAGCGCCTGAGATCCGCAATGGACGCGTCGGTGGTCCCGACGAGGCTTGTTCCCTTCTCCAGCAACCGGTTGGCGTTCTCCATGGCCCGGCCGAACTCATCCAGGGCTTGCTCGATGCTCTCCCTCTTTTTGCTGACGATACCGTCCACCCGGTTCAGGGTGGTTCCGGCCGAGGCCACAGCTTGGCCTGCATCCTTCAGGACTTCATCAACGGACCCGACCGCCGCCTCCACCGAATCGACGATTCGAGTCCACCTCTGCGGATCCAGGATGCGGTTCACGTCCTCAATGGTCTTCTGGATACCCCTGGAAATTTGCCTGACCTCCGCCTCGTCCATGACCAGGCTCACCTTGTCCAGGGCCGTGCCGGCCTTTTCCAGGGTCACCTTCAACCGATCGGATACCCCCCCGAGATCAAGATCCCTGACCTGCTTGATCACATCATCAATCCCACTCATGATCTTGGCCAGGTCCGAGGGTTTCGAAGGTATGGTTCGGTATTCGGTGGGAAACTCGAGATCAAGCGGGGGAACAACCTCGTCGGATTTGATACGGTCCAGCTCCACAAACACGAGTCCTGTGATCCCCACGCTCTTCAGCTGGGCCACGGTGTCCTCCTCCAGCTCCTGGCCGGTCTCGACCTTGAGCAAGACCTCGATAAGCCTCGAGTCGGGGGCGACCCCGATCCTTTCCACACGCCCCACTGACACCCCTCTATATTTTACCGGGGATCCCACGTCCAGACCCTGCACGGATTCGTTGAAATAGGTCACATAAAGATCCCCCTTTTGCAAGAGGCTGGACATCCCGATCCAGATTATCGCCAGAAGCGCGATGCAGATTCCCGTGAGAGCAAACAGCCCGACGCTGAACTTGGTCTTTTGCGACGCCATTAACGATCACCTTTTTCGGCGGGGCCTCAGGTTTCGGCCCGGCGATTGAAGAACTGCTTGACGAATCGGTTCTGACTGTGGTCACGAAGGTAACCGGGGTCTCCCTCCGCGATGATACCTTTCACCTGCTTGTCCAGCATGATAACGCGTTGGGCGACCGCAAAAATGCTCGGCAGCTCGTGGGTCACGATCACCATGGTGGTCCCGAGGTTCCGGCTGACATGAAGGATCAAGTTGTCCAACTCCGCCGAAGTCACAGGGTCGAGCCCGGCCGAGGGTTCATCAAAAAAGAGGATCTTCGGGTTGAGGGCCATGGCCCTGGCCAGGCCGGCCCTTTTCTTCATTCCACCGCTGATCTCGGAAGGGAGATGGCTTTCAAAGCCGTCCAGGTGAACCAGGCCCAGCTTCATCTTGACCAGGGCCGCAACGGACTTCGATGGAAGCTCCGTGTACTCTTCAATGGGCAATGAGATGTTCTCCGCCAGGGTCATGGACCCGAACAAGGCGCCGCTCTGATAAAGGACCCCGATCTTTTTCAGGATCCGCTGAAATTCGTCCTCGTCGCATCTGCTGATATCGTCGCCGTCGACAATCACCTCTCCGGCCATGGGCCGGATGAGCCCTATGAGATGCTTGAGCAGCGTGCTCTTTCCGCAGCCGCTTCCACCGAGTATGACGAAAATCTCCCCTTCGTAGACATCAAAGGAGATGTTCTTAAGGATCACGGTGTCCTCGCCGTAACCGGCGGTCAGGTTTCGAACCTGAATGATCGCCTTGCGCCCCATATTCGTTCCGTCAATCTCATTTTATGAGCCTTGCTTTTTCCGGAGACCCGCTGTTTCCGGCCTGTCCCCTCACCTCAGCCTCACCTGCACCTGCACCTCCACTTACATCTCCACCCGCACCTGCAACTCCCCCCTACCCCCAATAGACCCTGATCACTGCAAAGATGGAATCGGCGAGGATGATGAGAAACAGGCTGCTCACCACGGCCGAAGTCGTGGCCTTGCCCACCGAATCCGCCCCCCCACGGACCTGGAATCCACGGAGGCAACCTATCCACACAATGAGCACGGCAAAGACCGTGCTCTTTATGAAGCTCCACACGATGTCGGCGAGCCCCAGGAACCTCACCGTTTCCATCAGGTAGGCGTTGGGTGTGAGGTCCAGCATAAAGACCCCTACCAGCATTCCCCCTGCTATGGAGAAGACATCGGAAAACATGGTGAGGAGAGGGACCATCACGGCCGCCGCAATCAGCTTAGGAATGACGAGGAACCGGGTGGGATCTAGGCCCATGGTGAAAAGGGCGTCCACCTCTTCAGACACCTTCATGGTACCGATCTCGGCGGCGAATGCAGAGCCGGAACGACCGGCCACAATTATTGCCGTCATCACGGGGCCCAGCTCCCTGACCATGGCCAGGGCGACGAGGGAGGCCACGTAGATGTCCGCACCGAACTGCTTGAGCTGCACCGAGGACATAAAGGCCAGGATCATGCCGAGGAGCATGCTGATCAGCCCCACGATGGGAAGGGCGTCGAATCCTGTCTTCTGCATGGTAAGCAGGGTCTCTTCCTTACGCAGGGTGCCGGGGTGTCGAATCACATAGAGCAGGGCCAGGATAACGGATCCAATAAAGGAAATCATGTACCTGGTGTCGGTTACGGTGTCGAGCGTAGCCGCGCCGAGTCGCTCGAGGGCGTTCGGCCTGGGCTTTTTCTGCAGCATTACATCACGGCGGGCCTTGTCGAACTGAAAAAGGGACAGGGTATGCTGAACCTTCTCACTGGCGTTCTTGAGATAAAACCCGGCCTTGGCCTGATCCATGGCCTCCCGGAGCTCGAGAAGGACCAGGGACCCGAAATCATCCAGGTAGCTCACATGCCCGAGGTCCACGGTAAGGGAAGGAGGTGTCCCATGGGCCAGCAGGGCCTTGACACTGCGAAGCATCTCTCCGGCACGGTCCACATCCATACGGCCGTCAATGGAAAGGACCAGGCCTCCGTCCTCTTGACGGTCAACCCCGAAGGATGAGTGCAGTTGTGTTTTCAGGTTTTTCATGTCCGTATGGAGGGCGTGGAACGCCCGCGAAACAGTTAGTTTGTTTCCATCCAGAAATGGTCTTTTTTGCCAATCTCGGCGTCAATCTGCGAGGTTGCTTGTGCGGCGTACTTCAGTACGCCTCCGCGCAACCTCTTGATTTCCTTGATCTTGACAAAAAATCCTCATTTCTGAATTGGAAACTTGCCAGTGCCCAAAAAGCGTTTCTGGATGGGCACTAGTTTGTCCACCTTCGAGCAACCCGACCATTCGTTTCAGAAAAGTCCTCTCAGGACCCGCCAAACCGGAACCTGGCGAGGCCCTCTTCATCAATTTTGTAGACTTCCTCAAGCATCTCCGTATCCATCTGAAACAGGAGCCAGCCAAGGAAGTTATCGTCCCGCTCCATCTTGAAAGCTACTTCGATTCCCCGGTACCCCATGGGGTGTTCCCGGCTTAAGCGATAGAGGGTGAGCACACTGTGGATCGAATCATCAGGCCCTTGAAACTGTATACCCGCATAACTGTTCCCGATTATGCCTTCCAGTTCTTGGGAATCCATGTGTACATTGTAAACATCGAACACGCGCTTTTCTTCATCCAGCAAGACCAATCCCCTGTAGGGCGTCGTATCGCCCTCCTGGATCATAAAAAACTCCCGCATGATCTTGCTTGTCCCGGCGCGGTCCTTGGACTCGAAGTCCTCGGCGATAAGGGATTGAAGCAGCATGAAGTCTCTGCCAAGCTGGCTTTTCAGTTCCTGTTTCTTGACGTCCACCGGCAGGTACCCCTTCGTGAGATAGGGATAACCCAGAAACAGGCCCCCGGCCGTGAGGCCTGCGAGCAGGATGGAAGGAAGCACCCAGTTCCGGATTCTTCTGTATCTCTGCTCCACCTTTTTGGCATCCGTAACATCCCGGCCGATGGAAAGGACCCCCTGGAAGTTGTGGTGTCCGTCGTAGAGCACGTTCATGCTCGTGGATATGAAGCGGAGACCCCTGTGCGGGTGCCGGACCTCCAGGGTCCTTTCCTGAACTGCAGACTCCTCTTGGACCCGGGCCAGGTACTCCCTATAACGCCCGGGGTCTTCGTAGATCTCCTCCACGGATTTGTGCCTCATGGTGTCCCAGTCCCTTCCGTAGAGGCGGGTGGCTGCTACATTCCAAGACAGGACCCGGCCTTCCCGGTCCGTCAGGACTACGGCATCCGGGATCTGGTCGTAAAGCTCGTTCAGCCCGTATACGACCTGGCTCGTCTCCTGGAGCCTCCCGGCCAGGTAACGGCCTATTTCCCAAACAATTTCGGGGCTGTCTCTAAGGACGGCGTTGATCCTGTCCGGAGGAATTACAATGGCCTCCACATCAGTCCTGGCCCTGACCGTTGCGGTGCGTTTGGACTCCAGAAAGAGGCTCATTTCCCCGAACAAGGCCCCGTGCTCCTTGATCTCAGTAATCTTCTTCTGACCCTTGAGCACGTCCAGCTCCCCGGAGACCAGGATGTACAGATCCTGACTGTCATCAGCCTCGAGAAAAAGGATCTGTCCCGCCTGAAAGCGGGTCAGGTACTTGTTTATGTCCGGGTTGTTAATGAACCGGTCCAGCATGGGAGCGAACCGCCTTTCCCTGTTGGTTATTGAACACAGAACGCGGAACAGTTATCCTGTTCATGCTCCTTATGGGAAGTTGGTGGACAGGCCCTACATGGTCTCACGGAACCACCTGGCAATCACACGCGAAGGTGGCAAGGCATGGGCATTGGACCGGGGGAGCGCCTTCGGCACCATTGTCAACAGCCGGGAGATCGGAGGCAGGCACAATTCCACAAGGGCCCCACTGGACCAGGAGAAGAACCAGGTCATCATTGGGCCGGCCACCTCCAGATACATCTTCCTCCTGAACGTAACCCCGGAGGAAAGCAGACCTACTTCAGTTTGAGCAGGTTGTTCACTTTTGTGACGCCGCGGGTCTCCAGTGCAATTTGCTCGGCCAGATCGCGCTGCTCCGGGATGTTCACGGCCCCAGTCAGTGTAACTTCGCCGTGAAAGACATTCACACCGATGGCAAAAACATGGAGTATGGAGTCCTTGGCCAGCCTGGCCTTGACCTTCGTCTTTATCGTGCCGTCGTCCACCCATTCTCCTGCGGAACGACCCGCGGGAGTGCTGCAGCCCGCCACTGCGAATGCCAGGGTCGAAAGACAAAAAACCACCACCAATATGTTGAGCTTTCCACGCATTCGGTTTACCTCCGTTCATACTCTTGTTCCTGAAGATTTACCACAAAGGACACGAAAACCACGCCTATCTCCCGCCTTTAGGATACGAAGAACTTTTAAGTCTCATATACAGAAAAGAAACCGGCCGGTCAAGGACAAGGCCTGCACCTCAACTGTTTCTTCGCGGCCTTCGTGGTGAAACAACTGACCGCCGGCTGACGGCAAGGCCGCTTCGTGCCGGGTCACCGTACGTGTGGATCAAAATCAACCCCTCAGCCGTCCTCCGGGGTGAAGGCCACCACGTCGTCTATTCTCCTGCAATCGGCCAAGACCATAACCAGACGGTCGATCCCAAGGGCCATGCCCGCTGCCGCAGGCATGTGCTTCACTGCGTCCAGAAAAGCCTCCGGGATGCGGAAGGCCTTTCGGCCAAGCCTGTTCCGCTCTTCTACGTCACGCTGGAAGCGACGGAACTGCTCGCTGGGATCAGTGAGTTCGGAAAACCCGTTGGCGATCTCCATTCCCCCCATGTAGAGCTCAACCCGCTCACAGACTCCCGGGTCATGGGCTCTGAGCCTCGACAGGCTCGCCATGGAGGCGGGGTAGTCGTGAAGGAATACAGGCCCGGACATTCCGAGGCCCGGCTCCACGTGGGCCACCAGGAGCTCGTCAAAGCGCCCTGAGGATAATGCCTCTTCCAGGGACATGGGAGCGTAACGATCAAATGCGCCGGCCACTGTCATTCTCCGCCAGGGCGGCTCCAGGTTAACCGCCTTTCCAAGATAAGTCAGGGCCGGTCCCACACCGAGACGCCCGGCTACTGTTCGAACCAGGTCCTCACACTCCTCCATGAGGCCCCAATAGTCCGTCCCGGCCCTGTACCACTCGAGCAGGGTGAACTCCGGAAGGTGCCTGTCTCCTCTTTCGTGGTCACGGAAGCACCGCGCGATCTGGAATATCCTGGGGTGGCCTGCTGAAAGGAGCCGCTTCATGTAGACCTCGGGTGATGGTTGAAGTACCCCGAGTGACGTCTCTATGAACTCGATGTGTGGCTCCGGAACGGGGGCTGACACGAGGATGGGCGTTTCAACCTCCAGGTAGCCCCGAGCTGTAAAAAACTCCCTGACAGCACCGAGAAGCCGGGCACGCAGCCGGAGGGTCCTCTCCTTCCAGGGAGGCCGGAGGCCGTGGCCGGCTGCCTTTTTATTCCTTGACCCTGGTAACATACTCCCCTGTCCGGGTGTCCAGGGTGATGCGGGTGCCTTCCTCGATAAAGGGCGGGACCCGGAGGCTGTAGCCTGTCTCCAGGGTTACGGGCTTGCTGTCTCCGGAGACGGAATCACCCTTGACCCAAGGGTCCGCCCGGGTCACGGTGAGGTCGACGAAGTGGGGCAGTGTGATGCCGATCGGGGTGATGTCGAAAAACAGGATATCAACCTCCAGGTTGTCGGTCAGGTAGTTCTTGGCTTCCCCCACCTGATCCTCATTGAGCGTGGACTGCTCATAGTTCTCCACGTCCATGAAGACGTATTCATCATCCTGATTGTAAAGGTACTGCATTCGACGTTCCTCCAGGTTGGCCGGCTCGAACGTGTCCACGGAGCGGTAAGTACGATCGATAATCGAACCGCTGATCATATTCTTCAATTTGCATCTATAAAGGGCCTGCCCCTTTCCCGGCTTGGCGAACTGAAAGTCGGTAATAACGTAGGGCTCCCCCTCGAGCTGAATCTTGAGGTTCTTGCGCAGGTCGCTGGCATTATACATGGCTTGGTTCCTTCCCCTTTCTACTCGGACGAAAGTGATTCCACAGGGAATATATTTTAAAGCGGGGTCAAGGTCAAAGGGGAAAGACGCCGATTTCCAATCTCATTTTCTCCTTGAATAACTTTTCCCGGTTCATCTATAAGGACAACGTAGGAACAGGTCAGGCCCTTTAAATCAAGAGGTCCGCCCGGTGCGGCCGGATAGTTACAATGGAAATGCCTTTCAATACTTGATTGACATATGTTTTGCCCCCTGGGCGGTACAGCCGGACTATATATGAAAGGATAATACCATGAAACTAGCCGTAAGCGGCAAGGGAGGTGTGGGGAAAACCACCTTTTCCGCTTTACTGATTCGTGCCCTGGCCGACCAGGGCAAAAAAGTACTGGCAATCGACGCCGACCCTGACGCCAATCTGGCCCAGGCCCTGGGAGTGGACAGGGGCGTCGAGATCACGCCCATTGCGGAGATGAAGGCAGTCATAGAGGAGCGCACCGAGGCCAAGGTCGGGACCATGGGTTCGTTCTTCAAGCTCAACCCAAAGGTGGACGACCTGCCAGAAAAGCTGTCCGTCGAGATCGACGGTGTCAAGCTGATGGTGCTGGGCGGGGTCAAGACAGGGGGCGGGGGGTGCATATGTCCGGAAAGCACACTCCTCAAGTCCCTGGTACGGCACATCGTGCTGGCCCGGGACGAGGCGATCGTGCTGGACATGGAGGCCGGACTCGAGCATCTGGGTCGTGGTACGGCCATGGCCGTGGATCGGCTCCTCGTTGTCGTGGAACCGGGCAGGCGAAGCCTCGAGACGGCCCAGCACATTCGAAAACTGGCCGGAGACATAGGTCTCAAAAAACTGGGTTTTGTAGGAAACAAGATCCGGTCTGAAAGCGACGAGGCCTTCTTGAGGGAAAACCTGCCCGGCTTCGAGTTTGTGGGTTTCATTCCCTTCACCGCTGAGATAATCGAGGCGGACCTCGAAGGACGCCCGCCGTACGAAAAGGACCCCGGTGCGCTTGAGGCGGTCCGGGCCATGCTCAATCGACTTCAGGAAGCCTAGTGATCCATGCAACGCCCTTCCATAACACCCCGCCCAGGCGGGAGAAAGGAACTGGAGTGAAATCATGACACATCGAATTCACAATTTTAACGCCGGCCCCGCTGCCTTGCCGCTCGAGGTCCTGGAGCGGATTCAAGAGGAGTTTATCGACTTCAAGGGGTCCGGGATGAGCATTACGGAGATCAGCCACCGGAGCCCCTTGTTTGACGAGGTGATAGACGAGGCGGTTGTTCGAACCAAGCGCATCCTGGGCCTGGGGGAGGATTTTGATGTCTTGTTCGTCCAGGGAGGAGCCAGTCTTCAGTTCTGCATGATCCCCATGAACTTTGCGGTTCAAGGCAAGCCCCTGGACTACATTGACACCGGGACATGGTCCACCAAGGCGATCAAAGAGGCGCGGATTCAGGGCAAGGATGTGCGGGTCCTCGGGTCCAGCGAGGACCGTAACTATTCATACATTCCGTGGGGTTTTGAGGAGGACGGAAGTGGTGCATACCTGCACATCACCTCGAACAACACGATCAAGGGCACGCAGTGGCCGCGGTTTCCAGAGCACGGAGACGTCCCTCTTTTCTGCGACATGAGCTCGGATATCATGAGCCGCCCGTTTGACCCCAAGCGGTTCGGTCTGATCTACGCGGGAGCGCAGAAGAACATAGGGCCTGCGGGATCGGCC
Organism: Desulfatiglandales bacterium; assembly: GCA_041685835.1. Lineage (GTDB taxonomy): Bacteria > Desulfobacterota > DSM-4660 > Desulfatiglandales > HGW-15 > JAIPEI01. Next base: position 42,505 of record JAWLEX010000005.1, on the reverse strand, counting down.
CTGGTGATTGTTCGAAAAGATATGCTGGAGCGCGTCCCGAAGGACATTCCGACGATGCTCAGGTACACGACGTTTTCCGAGAAAAACTCCATGTACAACACGCCTGCCTGCTTTGTCGTCTACACGGTGAGCCTGGTGCTGAGGTGGCTGGAGGAGACCGTGGGCGGACTGGAAAAGATGGCTGAGCTGAACAGTGAGAAGGCGGGGCTTCTGTACGGTGCCATGGACGGGTCGGATTTCTATCGCGGCACCGCGGATAAGGACAGCCGTTCGCTGATGAACGTGACGTTCCGGTTGCCGAGCGAGGAGTTGGAGGGCCGTTTTGTTAAAGAAGCTACTGCTGCGGGCATGGGAGGCCTGAAAGGACACCGCTCCGTAGGAGGGTGCCGTGCCTCCATCTACAACGCCACGGGCCTGGATGCGGTAAAGGACCTTGTGGATTTCATGAAGGAGTTCGAGAAGAAAAACGGGTGAAGGTGGAGGTGTAGGTGTAGATAGAACCAGCCGGCTGCGTTCTCATCGGTCTGAGGCAAGGCTTGTCACCAGGAACCCGGGGAGAATAGTATTGAAACGGGAACGTATCGCGGATGTCATGAGGCCTGAAAGGGTCGGCTCCCGAACCACGGTGTGCGGATGGATACGCACCAGGCGTGATTCCAAGGCCGGTTTTTCCTTTCTGGAGTTGAACGACGGGTCCCGCATGAAGGGAATTCAGATCGTTGCAGACGGTGACCTGGCCAACTACAGGGATGAAATCCTCAAGCTCCAGAGCGGGTGCGCGGTCCGGGTCACAGGCGAAGTCGTGACCTCGCCGGGCAAGGGGCAGGACGTGGAGATGCGCGCCCATGAGGTTTGTGTCCTCGGGTGGGCCGATCCGTCGGAATACCCCTTGCAGAAAAAGCGCCACTCCTTTGAGTTCCTTCGTACAATCGCCCATCTACGGCCCAGGGCCAACACGTTCGGGGCCGTGGCCCGCGTAAGAAACGCCATGAGCATGGCGGTCCACCGGTTCTTTCAGGACCGGGGCTTTGTCTACGTTCATACCCCCATCATCTCCGGGAGCGACTGTGAAGGGGCCGGCGAGATGTTCCGTGTAACGAGCCTGGACCCGGACGACCCGCCAACGAGTGACGGACACATTGATTTCAGCCGTGACTTCTTCCACAGCCCGGCGTTCCTTACTGTGAGCGGGCAGCTCGAGGCTGAGGCTTACGCCCTCTCTCTCTGCGATGTCTATACCTTCGGCCCCACGTTCCGGGCCGAAAACTCCAACACGTCCCGGCACCTGGCCGAATTCTGGATGGTCGAACCTGAAATGGCCTTCTGCGACCTGGAGGGCAATATGGACCTTGCCGAGGCCTTCCTCAAATACCTTTTTCAGGACGTGCTGGATCGCTGTGACGAGGACATGGCCTTTTTCAACCGATTCATCGACGACTCGATCGCAGCCACCCTCAAATCCATTATCGCCGAGGAATTCGAGCGTTTGACCTACACCGAGGCCGTGGACATCCTGATGAGGGATGGCGGGAAATTCGAGTTTCCCGTATCCTGGGGAAGCGATCTGCAGTCTGAACACGAGCGTTTTCTGTGCGAGGAGGTCTTCAGGAAGCCGGTCATCCTGGTGGACTACCCTCGGGAGATAAAGCCGTTCTACATGAAGGTGAACCAGGACGGCCGCACAGTCAGGGCCATGGATGTACTTCTCCCCAAGGTCGGAGAGATCATCGGCGGCAGCCAGCGCGAGGACGATCACGACACTCTCCTGGCGAGGCTCCGTGAAACCGGACTTGATCCGGCGGAGTACTGGTGGTACCTGGAGCTGCGGAAATACGGAACGGCTCCCCACTCGGGTTTCGGTCTGGGATTTGAGCGCATGATCCAGTTCGTCACGGGCATGGGCAACATACGAGACGTGATCCCCTTTCCAAGGACCCCGGGCAACGTCTCCTTCTAGTTTAATCCGGAAAACCCGAAAACCTTCCGCCTCTCCCAAAGACGTCAAGGCGCCGAGAAGCCCTTAAATCCCGTTGTTTTTGTGATTTTTCCGATGAGGTTTAGTGTCTTACTCTTGAGAGCCTGCCGCAAAAAACAAGGAGTCTTGCCTTTGGAGCCGTGATTCGTGATTCGTGTTCGTGAATCAACAGATAGGTAGTGCCCATCCAGAAACGCTTTTCGGGCACTAGCAAGTTTCCATTTCAGAAATGAGGATTTTTTGTCAAGATCAAGGAAATCAAGAGGTTGCGCGGAGGCGTACTGAAGTACGCCGCACAAGCAACCTCGCAGATTGACGCCGAGATTGGCAAAAAAGACCATTTCTGGATGGAAACTAGGTATCAATGGACATCATTCGCACCAGGCTGGCTGAAGGGGCAAGAGAGTCACGCGGCACGGCGGTGATCATCGATGTGTTCCGGGCGTTCTCCTGCGTTCCCTTCTTCTTTCATTTCGGCGCAAAGCGCATCTTCCTGGAAGCCGACCCGGACAAGGCCGTGTCCATAAAGAAAAGCCGCCCCGGCTGGATCCTTGCCGGAGAGATAAACGAAATACCCATTGAGGGAGGGGACCTGGGCAACTCGCCCAGTGAGGTCCTCCTCAAAGGCAGGGAATTCTTTCGAGGAAAGACAGTGGTGCACAGGACCACGGCGGGCGTCACCGGTGCAACAGCGGCCCTTCAATGCGCGGATGAGGTCCTGCTTGGGAGCTTCCTGACGGCCGCGGCCACGGCTCGTTACATTCGGGTCCGGAAACCCGGGACCGTGACTCTGGTTGCCATGGGCTCGCGGGCCTTAGAACCGGCTCCTGAAGACGAGGCCTGCGCCGCGTACCTCGAGCACCTTATCTCCGGCCGCGCTTACGACCATTCAGCCGCCCTGCGCGACATCCTCTTTGCCCCGTCGGCCGAAAAATTCCTCCGAGGTGAAAAGGGTTACCTTCCGCCCGAAGACCCTGTCCTCTGTCTTCAGCGGGACCTGTTCGACATGGTCCTGGGGGCTGAACACAAGGACGGAAGAGTGGTCGTCACGAGGAAGGCCTAGGTCCTGCGGGAATCGTTGAACATGCTTACTCCAGTCCGTATTCCCGAATCTTGTTCAGGAGGGCCGGCCGGCTGATCTCCAGGAGCCGCGCCGCTTGAGACCTGTTGCCTTCGGCCAATTCGAGCGCCTTTTGGATCAGGCTCCGCTCCATCCGCCTGGAGGCGCGCTTGATGGAGAGACAGTCCTCTGGGGCACCCGCCCCCCGCGGGTCCTCGTGCGAGGTCAGGGAAGCCGGGAGGTCCTCCAGTGTGATCATGGGACCGGCTCCCAACAGGACGGCTCTTTCCAGAACGTTCTCAAGCTCCCGCACGTTGCCGGGCCAGTTGTGCCTCCCTAGAGCGGACATGGCCTCGGCCGAGACCCCCTCTATGTGCTTTCCCAGCTTGCGGTTGAACCGCTCGATGAAATATTCCGACAGGAGCGAGATGTCTCCCCGCCTTTCGCGCAAAGGCGGCAGGAGGATGCTTACGACATTGATTCGATAGAAGAGGTCCTCGCGGAACCTCCCCGCATCCGCTTCGTACTGCAGGTCCCGTGCCGTGGCCGCTATCACCCGCACATCGATTTTCTCGGCACCGGTCGAACCAAGAGGTGTTATCTCCTCCTCTTGAAGCACGCGTAGAAGTTTGACCTGAAGGGAAAGGGGCAGTTCCCCTATCTCGTCCAGAAAGATCGTTCCCCCGTCCGCCTCCTTAAAGAGCCCGGCCTTGTCCTTAACGGCGTCTGTGAATGCGCCCCTTTTATATCCGAACAGTTCACTTTCCAGCAGGGTCTCGGGAATGCCTCCGCAGTTTACGGCCACCATGGGCCCGGACGCTCGGGCCCCGCCCGTATGGACAGCTCTTGCCACCAGCTCCTTTCCGGTTCCGCTCTCACCCGTGAGAAGCACTGTAGTCTTGTGGTCCGCCACCGCCCGAACCAGGTCCATCACCCGAAACATGGACTCGCTTCCCGTGACAATTTCACCGAAGGCGTACCGTTGCTCCAGCCGTCTCACCCGGTCCCGCAGGTGGATGTTTTCTGACTTGAGCCGCTCCCGCTCCTCAACCTTTTTCAGTGTAAGCAGGATCTCGTCCGTCTTGAAGGGCTTGGACACATAGTCATAGGCCCCTTTCTTCATCGCCTCCAGCGCCGAATCGAGGTTCCCGTAAGCACTCATCATAATGACGGTGCTGTCCGGGAAACGCTCTTTCACGTTTTCCAGAAATTTTATACCGTCCATTCGAGGCATTCGAATATCGCAGAGGACAAAATCAAAGGCATTGGATTCCATGAGCTTAAGGCCTTCGGCCCCGTCCCCTGCGGACTCCACCTCGTAGCCGGCTTTTTCAAGCATCACCGACAGCATGTGTTGCATGTTTTTCTCATCGTCGATCACAAGGACGCGTTTCCACATCATTAATCGCTCTCCAAACCCTTCCAAAGAGGCAGTTGAATAACGGCCTTGGTTCCCCTTCCCTCTGTGCTGGTCAGATAAACGGTTCCTCCAAGGTCTTCCATGATTCTATGGCTGACTGAAAGGCCCAGGCCTGTTCCTTTTCCGGGATCCTTGGTGGTGTAAAACGGATCAAAGATCCGGGAAAGCTCTTCGCGTGAAATTCCGGGACCGTTGTCCGAGATCCTCACCTCGATCCGACCTCCTTCGTTCAGGGTTTCAATCCGGATGACCGGCCCTTCTACGCTCCTTTCGCCGTCCCTTTCTTCAGACAGTGCATCGGCCGCGTTCATCAAGATATTGAGGAAGACCTGCTTGAGCCGTCCGGGGTCGGCATAAACCTCGTCTTCCTCCGCCCCCGGAACCAATTCCACATGGACGCCCTCCATGACTGACTGCGGCTCGAGCATGTCGATCGTGCCCTGAATCAGTTCATGGACGGAGACCCTTTTGGGGCTGTTGTCCGATGCCCGGGAAAAATCGAGGAGGGTACGAATGATGAAGCTGATTCTCGCGACCTCCGACTCCACCCTTTGGATAATATCGGCCCTTTCCTCTTCGCTGATATCCTTTCGCCCGATGAGATCGAGATATCCCAGAATAATGCCGATGGGGTTTCCGATCTCGTGGGCCACCCCCGCCGCGAGCCTTCCCACGGAAGCCAGCTTCTCCGACCTGATGATTTCGTCCTGGGCCCGCCGGAGTTCCTCGTTCGCCTGCTCCAGGGAGGCTATATGCTCCTTCAGGGCGTCCTTGTTCTCTTCCAGTCTCCTGAGCATGTTGCTCAAGGAGAGCGAAAGCCGCCGAATCTCGCTGCCGCTCGTGGCTCCCAAGGGGACGAGAAAATCGCCGCCCCTGTAGTCGTCGGTCATTTTCAAAAGCTTTCTAATCGGCCGAACCACGATACGGGACAGGAGGACCATTCCGGCAAGGGCAAGGATGAGGGTATCCAGAACTATATACAGAAGCACTATCTTCTGGGATGCCCGCAGGTCCAGGTACAACGGTACCAGGCTCCCCTGAGTGCTGATTCCGACGGCGGTGCGGGATCCGGCCCTGGCCGGCACTGTAACGCGAATGGATTCCGGCCCAAACCACATGACCGCCCAGGTCCGCCCTATGTACTCAACTTCTTCCTGCCCCGTCCCGGCCACACGGGTTCCGGCGGCCGCAGGAATGCTGCAACCGCCGTCCGGGGTCGCATGCACATCCAGAAGGACTTCGCCCATACGATCCACCACAAGTGCCGATTCGAAAGCGGTATTATGGAGGAGACGCCGTGCCGGGAGCTGAAGCGCCCCCTTTTCAGATCCCCTGGTTCCGGCCAGTCTTCCCTCCAGGGAAAGACCGAGGAGTCGCGCCTCGCGAATCCTGGCCTGAATGAGGTCACGCTCGGCAAACCGAATCATGAGCACATCGCACATTAGCATTGCGGCCAGGATAAGAAGACTCAGCTGGGCGATCACGCTCGCCTTCAGGCTGAAGAACGGAATCCGCAAAAAGGTCCTCCCGGGAATAGTCGATGTCATTAGCAGTTTCAGAGCCGGCCCGGCCGGGTAAGAGCCACGGGCGTCCCTCAGAAGAACAGTCCATAGTAAAAGTGTCGAATCCCGCGCCCGAAGAAGAGCATGAGCAGGGCGCCGAGGGCCAGGAACGGACCGAAGGGAATCCTCGCCTGCAATCCACGGCGTGAAACCATAAGGGCGGCACCGCCTATGAGGATTCCAAACAAAGAAGAGGACAGGATGATGAACGGCAGCGTACGCCAGCCCATCCAGGCACCGATCATGGCCAGCAGCTTCACATCGCCCAGCCCCATACCCTCTTTTCCGGTAAGACGCTCAAAGCCCCAAGCCACCGCAAAGAGCCCGCCACCGCCGGCAGCAGCGCCGATGAGCGCATCAACCCATGAAACAGTTCCCCAGGGGGTCAGGGATACGGCGATCCCGGCTGCGATACCCGGCAGGGAGATCACGTCCGGAATGATCTGGTGCTGAAGATCAATAAAGGTAACGACGATAAGGGCGCAGACAAAGGCAAGGTAAAGGGCGTATGGGACGCCGGGGCCGTAACGCAGAACCAGAGCGAGGCTCAAGAGGCCCGTGGCAAGTTCCACGACCGGATAGCGCAAGGGGATGGAGGCCTCACAGCTGCGGCAGCGGCCTCGAAGAAGGAGGTAGCTCAAAAGTGGGATGTTGTCATAAAAGCGGATACTTGCTCCGCAGCAAGGGCAGCTTGAAGGCGGATGGACGATTGATGACCCCGTCGGCATGCGATGTATGCATACGTTCAGAAAGCTACCCAGAATCAGGCCGAAAAGAAAGGCGAAAACAGGGATCAGCGTGCCCATATCCATAGCAGACTCCAGCATGGTCGCATTGTTGACATGGACCGGTCCCGGCGTATATAATCCCGTTCATGATCCTGACCGTCAACCCGGAAAACCCGCAGCAGCGACTAATTCAGCGTGTGGTCGATGTGCTGGAGAATGGAGGCCTGATCGCCTATCCGACCGACACTTTTTACGGGATCGGGTGCGACCTGCTGAACAAGAAAGGAATTCAGCAGATCCATCGGATCAAGAACCGCCCCATGAAGAAGCCTTTTTCCATTGTCTGCGACGGGCTAAAGGAGATCAGCCGGTATGCAAAAGTCTCCAATTACGCCTATAAGACCATGAAGAGGCTCCTGCCGGGTCCATACACCTTTGTGCTCGAGGGCACAAAGCTCGTACCCAAGATCATGCTGACGAAGCGTAAAACCGTCGGCATTAGGGTCCCGGACAACCGGATCTGTCTTGGAATCGTGCAGGCCATGGGCCGCCCGGTCATCAGCACGAGCGCCGGTCTGGACGATCCCTACGAGATAGAAGAGGCCTTCAAACCTTTCCTTGACGTTGTGGTGGACGGCGGTCCTCTATACCCCAGTCCTTCCAGCGTAGTCTCCCTCATAGGTGACAAGCCCGAGGTGATTCGAGAGGGGAAAGGGGATGTCACCACCTTTCGCCGGTAAGGCATCAGCGCAGAGGGGCACCTTCCCACCGATAGGCAGGCCGGGCATGCAGCAGGTCCCGGGTCGCGCGGATCAAGCCCCTGGCCGCGCCCTCGATCAGGAGGTCCATTAACCTTACGGCCGGCCGCTTGGGATATACCAGAATGGCCTCACCCCGGATCCCCGCCATTTCCTTGGCCAGTTCCACTGCGTCCTGGAAGTTCCCCAACTGGTCCACCAGCCCCAGCTCCTTACCCCGGGCACCGGAAAAAACGCGGCCGTCGGCGATCCGCCGGACATCTTCCGGGGGCAGGCCGCGTCCCTGGGCCACCGCATCCACGAACTGGTCCTGGACGTCCTGAATCATTTCCATCACGAGCTCACGCTCCTGCGGGGTCATCTCCCTGTGTGGAGAGCCGGTGTCTTTGAACTGCCCGCTCTTTATCACTTCCAGGCCTACTCCGGCCTTTTTAAGAAGTTCCTGGAGCTGGAGGAACTCCATGATGACCCCGATGCTTCCCATAATGGTCCCGGGGTTCGCAACGATCCGGTCCGCGGCCGAGGCGATGTAATATCCTCCCGATGCCGCCACACCGCCCGTGGAGGCGATCACGTGTTTGGTCTCCGTGGTTCTGCGGATTTCCTGGTAGAGTTCCTGGGCAGGGGCAACGCCCCCGCCGGGAGAATCAATTCGCAGGATAATGACGCGGATTGCGTCGTCCCTGCGAAACTCGACTATCTGGGAAAGGAGATCGCGGGAGTCATTGATTGTTCCTTCAATGGGGATCACACCGATCTTCCTGGCGAAAGGGAGCTTGGTCCCGGGTCTTCCGGCTATGTGGGTTATGAGGACCATCACACCCCCCAAAATCAATACCGCCACCCCGAGGATGATCAGGACCGTCATGATGGGACTGCGTTTGCCTGCCATGGCCACACCCTCCCATTTGCTTTCAGGCTTCTCGATTCAGAAGGCGGTGTATGGAAGTGAAACGCCCGGGCGGGCATAATCGGCCGCACCGGGCGTTTTCCTGGGAACGGGGTATCATGCCCGGAGATACGGATCTCCGGGTCCGGACGAGCATATCAGGGCACTTCCGGACCGCCGTTTTCCTCTTCAGAAACCGGGGATTCCTCCTCCTCTTCAGCAGCCGAAGAACTTCCCTCTTGGTCTTCTTCCTCAGACCTGGCCTGCTGGTTCTGCATTTCCAAGAGCAGTTCGCCGAGGTTTGAAGTGGCCTCTTTACGGCTGTTCACATAATCGCTGTAGCTGTCCTTGTCGTCGCCTTCTTCGAGCTTACGGATGGAGAGGCCTATCTTCTTGTCGGAACGGTTGACATTGATCACCTTGGCCTGAATCACGTCATCCACCTTAAAGCGGCCCAGGGGATTCCCGCCCTTTTCCTTGGCCAGTTCGGAGACGTGAATCAGTCCCTCGATCCCTTCCTCCAGTTCCAGGAACACGCCGAAATCCGTGATGTTGGTCACCCTTCCGGTGATCTTGGTGCCCGGCCGGTATCTCTCCGGCACGTCATCCCAGGGGTCGGTTGCAAGCTGCTTGATCCCCAGGGAAAAGCGCTCATTCTCTTTATCGATGTTGAGCACCACGGCCTGAACTTCCTGCCCCTTCTTGTAAACCTCGGAGGGGTGCTTGATTCGCCTGGTCCAGGATATATCCGAGATGTGCACCAGCCCGTCGATTCCTTCGTCAATGCCGATGAATATTCCGAAGTCGGTGATGTTCTTTATCTTGCCTTCGATCGTCGTCCCCACCGGGTATTTCTCCCCGATAACCTGCCAGGGATTGGGCTCCGTCTGCTTCAGCCCCAGTGATATCCGTTTACTCTCCGTGTCGATATTCAGGACCACGGCTTCGACCTCGTCTCCCACCTTGATCACCTGGGAAGGATGACGGATCTTGCGAGTCCAACTCATCTCGGAGATGTGGATCAGGCCCTCGATCCCCTCTTCCACTTCCACGAAGGCCCCGTAATCGGCAAGGCTCACCACCCGCCCGGTAACCCGGGTCATCACCTGGTACCTCTGGTCGGCGTCGGTCCATGGATCGGGCTTCAGCTGTTTCAGTCCCAGGGACACTTTTTCCGTCTCCGGATCAAAGTTGAGCACCTTGACCTTGATCTCGTCACCAATCTTGTACATCTCCGAGGGATGCCCTACCCGTCCCCATGACATGTCGGTGATGTGAAGGAGGCCGTCTATTCCTCCCAGGTCTACGAACAGCCCGTAATCCGTGATATTCTTCACTATGCCGTCTAACACGGCGCCTTCTTCGAGAATCTTCAGGGTCTCTTTTTTATGGGCCGCTCTCTCCTCTTCCAGGATGGCCCTGCGGGACAGCACAATGTTTCCACGCCGCCTGTTATATTTCAGGATCTTGAAATCATGGGTCGTGTTGATAAGGGAGTCGAAGTCTCTGACCGGCTTCAGATCGATCTGCGAACCGGGCAAAAAGGCCTGAAGGCCTATGTCCACGGACATGCCCCCTTTGATCCTGGACACGATCCGGCCCCGAATGATGCCTTCATTTTTGTAGATGTCCCGAATATGGTCCCAGACCTTGATCTTGGCCGCTTTTTCCTTGGAAAGGATGATAAGGCCATCCTCGTCCTCCCGCCGCTCGAGAAGCACATCCACACTGTCGCCGACCTTCGCGTCAAGGTTACCCTCCGCGTCAAGGAACTCGTTGATCTGGATCTGGCCTTCCGACTTGTAGCCGATGTCCACAAGAACGAAATCCTTATCGATCTGGACAATCTCACCTGTGACGAGATCTCCTTCCTGAGGGCTCATCATGCTCTCTTCATAGAGTTCCATGAAGCTTTTTTCTTCTCCGCCCGTCTCCGCTTCGGTCCCGCTGTCGACCTCCAAGTCCGAAGATTCCCGCCCCTGGCCGGCTTCTTCCGGTTCGGCTTCGGTGTTTTTCTGGGTGTCCTTTTCGATTCGGTTGGTCGTTTCGTCCATCAAGCTCTGTACCCCCTAAAGATATTGTCCCGCCAACGGGACCCATATAAGACGCTAGTAGCTATCAGGTTTTTTCTTGGATTTCAACCTATAAATCCCCGCAAAAAGCACATAATCGAGGGGCCGGTCCAAAACCCGTGATTTGTGGTCTTTCTCCTTTATCCTTTCACCCCCGGTCGCCTTCTAAGAGAAGGAACTCAGCCGCCCGCCCGCACCGCCAGGAGTATGGTCGAGACAACCTGCTCCAGGGTCATGTCTGTAGTATCGATGACCTTTGCGTCTCCGGCCGGGCGCAGCGGGGCAACGGTCCTGGATTCATCCTGCCTGTCCCTTTGCTCGAGTTCCTCCATCACACGGGACAAGGAGACCATTTCCCCCCGGTTGATTCGTTCGGAGTAACGCCGCGTCGCGCGGACTTCCTTCGAAGCCGTCAGGAAAAACTTGTGCATGGCGTCCGGAAACACCACCGTTCCCATATCCCGGCCCTCCGCAACAATTCGCCCGGCGGCGGCCAGGCGTCTCTGGAGCCCTGTCATGGCTTTACGGACCTCGGGTACGGCGGAGACGGCCGATGAAAGCATATCCATTGCCGGGGTGCGGATGGCGTCTGTGATCTCTTCCCCGCCCAGGTAAAGCCTGGTTATTTCGTCGTTCGGCTCGAACTCGAGGTCCAGACCTCCACAGAGATCCTCGAGAGCCGCGGCGTCCTCGGTGTCAAGTCCTCTTCTTCGGGCCTCAAAGGCTACGGCTCGGTACATGGCCCCCGTGTCAAGGTATGTGAACCCGAGTTGTCCCGCCACGGAGCGGCTGACGCTGCTCTTTCCTGAACCGGCCGGTCCATCAATGGTGACAAGGTCTCTGATCATTCCTCCCCCTGTTCATTCAGCC
>JAWLEX010000005.1:0-31071 GCA_041685835.1 Desulfatiglandales bacterium | reverse complement strand
TGTCCCGCCACGGAGCGGCTGACGCTGCTCTTTCCTGAACCGGCCGGTCCATCAATGGTGACAAGGTCTCTGATCATTCCTCCCCCTGTTCATTCAGCCTGTTCATTCAGCCCGCGCGCACACGCTGTAACGGGGTCGTTTCGGGGCAGACAAGGTGCGTTTTAAGGCTATTATACCAGCGGTCTTAAAAGATCAAGCCCTTTGATCCCCGCCCTACTGCCATCAGGAGCAGGCCTTTTTCCGCCAACCACAGGATTTGACTTGACTAAAATCTCCATGTTCATTAATAATAAAAAGCGGTTTCAGCTTCGCTGGGCAATGCGGGCCGTCTCCCGGAAATGCAACATACACTTCATACCATTGTAAAGAGGATATGATCTTATGAACAAATCCCAACTCATCGAAGCGCTTGCCAAGTCGGAGAATCTGGCCTTGAAGAAAGCGGAAGAAGTTGTCAACACCGTATTTGGAGGCATGGAAGACGCCTTGATACAGGGTGACCGGGTGGAAATCCGCGGCTTTGGGAGCTTCAAAATCAAGCACTATAAAGGTTACCAGGGCCGCAACCCCAAGACCGGCGAGGTCATCCACGTGTCCGACAAGAAGCTTCCGTTCTTTAAGGTTGGGAAAGAACTCAAGGAACGTGTGGACATTACCTGACGCCCCGGCATAACGGCCTTGGTCGTGCTAGACGGGGAGCTAGCGGTGCCCTGTAACCCGAAATCCGCTCATGCGGGGTCGAAGGCCCTTTGGAAAGATTGCACGTCGGGGATTCCCGGCCGCCGGCTCGGTTGGCGGGGTGGATCCCATGTGACCGGCTCTTACGAACCCCGTCAGGTCCGGAAGGAAGCAGCGGTAAGTAATGTTGTCGGTGTCATGGGCTTTTCTACCTCAGATCTCCCGCCGGCGAGGGGGTTCCCGGGCTCTCTGAACAAGGGGTGCACGGCCAAGGTCTCCCGGCCGTTTTCTGCGTCCCGAACCCCATCACACCTCCAGACTCTCCAACTCTCAACCCACCCCTTGCAATGACCGATCAGACCTCACCCGATCACATCCCTTTCCGTTGGGAGGAACGCTTACTCCAAGGCGGTTCCGTTCCCCTGTTCCGGTTCGACCACTTCGCCCGGCAGGCCAACCTGGAGCACGCGGTCTTCACACGCCTGGGAGGCGTGAGCGAACATCCCTGCCGTTCACTGAACGTGAGCAGCCGGACACCCGATCAGCCGGCCTTCGTGCGGGCCAATCTTGAACTGGTCCGCGAGGCCTTGGGGGCGGACAGGCTTGTCATGCTCGACCAGGCGCACGGCGGTGAGGTGATTGCCGTTCGGAGGGGGGACCGAGACCGGCTAGAAGAACCACTCAAGGGAGACGCTCTCGTAACGGACGTGCCGGGCCTGGGCCTTGTCATCAAGCAGGCGGACTGCCAGGCCGTGATCCTTTATGATCCGGTCCGCCGCGTGGTTGCCAATATCCACTGCGGGTGGCGAGGCAGCGTGGCCAACATCCTCCATAACGCCGTCAAATGCATGGAAAAGGTTTTCGGCTGCAGGCCTTGCCATCTCCTCGCAGGGGTTGGTCCCTCCCTCGGTCCGTGCTGTGCGGAGTTCAAGGGGCACGAAGAGATTTTTCCACAATCCTTCCGCCCCTTCATGGCCGGGTCGAACCACTTCGATCTCTGGGCCCTGAGCACGCACCAACTGACGGCGGCAGGAGTAGAACCTTCCCGCATTGCACTCTCCGGCCTCTGCACCCGGTGCAGGACCGATCTTTTTTTCTCCTATCGAGGAGAAGGGGTTACGGGCCGTTTTGCCACCGCGGCCATGATCAGGGATTGAAACGGCGTCCGGCGAGTCCGGTCCCTCCCGGCCCGATTCAGCGATTCGCCCAGACGGCTCGGGTGTGGAAGTCGTTTTCGCGAACCTGAACGTACTCTCTTTCAACAGGTGCCGATGCCCGTACTACAGCCATCCACCCACAGCCACGAGAGCGATAAGGCAAACCAGGGCCACCGACGCCCGAAGCCACCAGGATCGCCTGGCCTGTCTTCGAATGGCCTCACCGGAATCGAAATGGTGTGACCAGGAATCCGTGCCCCTGGCCTCGGGCCGTCCGTCCTCGACTTTTTTGAGGGCCTTCAGTATTGAACTCACGGTCGGCCCTTTCCTTTCGCAGCATGAGTTTCAGCAACAATGTGCGGAATCGCCGGGCGCCCCCTCCCCTATGTCTCCTCGAACAAGAGGCTGACAGGGTTCGCCTCTCAGCCTTCACGCCACCTCCCGGGAATCGCCGTACCGCAGAATCCGCACCGGCCGTCCTTGATCTCGAAGGTGCCCACGACATATCCCCTCCGCTCAACGAGCATTCGGCCACACTCGTGGCAGTAGGTGTGCCCTGCCTGGTGGCCGGGGACGTTGCCCACGTAGACGTGGTGAATCCCTTCGCTCCGCGCAATCCCGCGGAATTGCTCCAGCACGGCCACGGGTGTAGGCGGCAGCCTGGTGAGCCGGTAGTGGGGCTGGAACCTGGTGAAGTGCAGCGGATAGTCAGGGCCCAGCTCCTCCAGGATCCACCCGCACATCCTTCGAATCATGTCGGGATCATCCACGTATGTAGGTACCACGAGTGTAGTTATCTCCATCCAGACCCCCTGCTCGTGAAGGGTCTTGAGTGTTCTGAGGACCGGAGCGAGCCTTCCTCCGTTGAGACAACGGTAAATGCGGTCCTCGAACGACTTAAGGTTGATGTTGGCGCCGTCCATAAAGGGGGCGAGCCTCAATAACGGGTCCAGGTTGATATAGCCGTTGGAAACGAGGACGTTGCGGATGCCGGACTCCCGTGCCAGGCGCGCCGTGTCGAACATGTATTCGTAGAACGTGACGGGCTCGGTATAGGTATAGGCTATGGATTGGGTCTTTCGCCGGGCGGCCTCGCGGACCACGGCATCAGGAAACAGCTCTTTGTTCCTTACATCCGCCGGCCTTTTCTGGGAAATCTCCCAGTTGTGGCAGTTCAGGCAGCGGAGGTTGCACCCGGTGGGGGCGATGGAAAAGACCGGTGTGCCGGGAAGAAAATGGTTGAGGGGTTTCTTCTCGATGGGATCCACATTAACCGCACAGGGATTGCCGTACGTCAGGGACCAGAGTTTCCCGTCTATGTTTACGCGGGACCGGCAGACACTTCGGTCTCCCGGTTCGAGGATGCAGTGATTGGGGCAAAGCCCGCACTCCACTGTCCGGCCGTCCGAGGCGTAATCAAAGGCCTCGATGGACCACTTCCATGGCGTATCCGGGCCGTCCCCTTTGAACACCTGCCCTTCGATGCTTCCCTCGCAAGGACTCCGGTTCGAGGCAAGAAGGGGGCCGGCGCACAAGAGACCCGGCAGGCCCAGCCCCAGGGTCCTGAGAAACTCCTTTCGCGTCATGGACCGCCCGCCCCCGGCATGGGGAAAACGCGACCCGCTCTTTTTTCCATCAGGGACCAAGACAACCTCCTTCCAGTTACTACGATATCCCTGTTTCTTGTTCCCTTGAAACAAAAAACAAATTCTCTCGCAAAGCCGCTAACCTTGTGCCCATCCAGAAACGCTTTTTGGGCACTAACCTTGTTTTTTTGTGACAGGATCTCATGAGTAAGGGGCTAAACCCGGCTGCGCGGCCTGGATAATAAAACCATGTTACTCAATATCTTCACCAAAATCAAAACAACAGCGGCCGTCTGAAGGCCAAGAAGAGGAATCAGGATCGCTCCGACCACAAGCGTGCCAACAGCGGCCCCTGTCAAATCGGCCGCCAGGCAGCCGGCCGCAGGACTTCTGTCTTCGCCGATAAGCTCGGTGGCCGAGGGAAACTGGAAGCCGCAAAAAAAAGAGAAGAGAAAACCATAGGCAAGAAACCAAGAGGAATGAATTGCTCCGCCTAAAAAGCGGATCCAGGCATAGAAGGCTGCAAGAAAAAGCACCATCATCAAGTCGGCGGCCAGGAGTTTTCCCCCGCCCCTGTCTCTCAACATGGTCCCGAAAACCGCGCCGGGAAGCAGGCCTGCAAGAAAGGCCGTCACTATGGCCCCTATCTTCAGGTATACATAGCCGTGGAGGACCTGGAAGGAAAAAATCACCAGCATTTCAGCCCCCATGGCCGCAAAGCCGGTGGAGAACAGCACGAACTCTTCCCGCTTCAGGAAAACCAGATAGAGCAAGGTGAAAACCGCCAGGCCCAGGAGAAACGGGCGGGGGGAGCTCCCGTGTCGAAGAAACCACTCCAGGAAGACAAGGTTTATGACAGTGGGCTGAAAGTCCGTGTTCACATGCTCGTGCTCATGGATCGCACTCTCGAGCATAGCAACCCGGTCCTCGGTGGCGTTTCCACTGTAATAACCTGATATATATACGGTTTCAATGGATTTAGAATGAAGGATGTCAGGGATATCCCTTGACAGCGGGCCGTTGCCGCACAGAAAAAACGCCCTGGTCCCCGGGATCACCAGGACATCACTGAAATGCAGGCCGGCGGTGCCTGCGATTGAAGAGATCTTTTTTCGCATAAGGTCTGTCAGGTGGTTCGGGTAGTACTCCAGGCTGAAGCAAAGGATTCCCTCCTTTGTCAACCGCTGCCTTGCCATGGAAAAAAACTCATCCGTAAAAAACCGGTTCAGCTGAAAGGTGTCAGGGTCAGGCAGGTCGAGGATAATGGCATCGTAGGACTTTTCCGTCGTCCGAATATAATGCCTTCCGTCGGTGTTCTTGACGGAAACGCCCGGGTAGGGTTTGAGCAGGCCGAGTTCCCTTGCGTTACCTGTCAGATTGGGGTCCAGTTCGACGTAATCCACGCTCTTAGGGGTATGCTTGAGCACTTCCTCCATCGTTCCGCCGATTCCGCCTGACACCAGAAGAACGTTTCCGACGTTATGGAGCTGGCTCAAGGGGTAGTGGACCTTCTCTTCGGTGGAGGCGATGTCGGACACGACGGGCAGCGGGACTCCCGATTCCCAGAGGGTAAATTCGCCATTCTCCTTTGTTACCACGATCCGGCCGTAAGGCGATTCATCATAACGGACGATTTTTCCGAACCCCGGCTCGAGGCTTCTTATCTCGAAATCCCGGCTCAATCCCAGGTATACGAAGACGCAGACCGGCAAGGCAAGGATAACCGACAGAAACAGCCGGCGCATTGATGCCAGAAGTACCAGCCCGACCGCCAGCAGCAGGGCCGAAGTGAGGACCACGATGGTAAAAGGTTTCAGCCAGTAGACGAGAAAAAAGCTGAACAGCACGCCGCCCACGATGTCCCCTATGCTGTCCGTAATGTACAGCCCGCCCGAACTCAGGGGGCGATCCTCTCCTCGAAGCACCCCCAGGGCACAGGGCAGGATGAAACCGGCCATGAGGCAGTAGGGAGCGGTGGTGATGAGCACATAGCCGAAGACGGCATAAAAACCCGGGGAACTTCCGTGAAGGAACAGCTCTTCCCTGCCCCACCTGATGGCGAGCAGTTGCAGCAGGGGCCAGAGTCCGAGCACGACACACATGAGGCCGTAGAATCCCGGGCCCGGTCGTTTTAACGGCTTGGCCGCCAGGCTCCCCAGGCCCGTCAGCAAAAGCCAGCTGAACATGACCAAAGAAATGGTGATCTCGTTTCCGTGAAACTGGGAAAGGAACTCGCGGACGGTGAGAAGCTGGACAGGGACCGTGGAAATCCCGGCCCCGATGACCGTCCAGAGAATGAGGGGGCGGAGATGGCGCATTCGAAGCCCGCTTCGGACCGCCGTCTGGTCCGCAAGCCTACTCTTCGAAGGCCTGGACCTCGTAGGTGAAAACCTCCAGCGGGTCCTTCCTCCAGGCGTCTCCATCGAGACCGGCCTTGAGGCAGAGATGGGTGAGAAACTCGCTCTTATCCGGAAGTTGCTCCCAGACCTGCGGGAGAAAGGTGGACTGTCTCATGCCTTTTCGAATGATCACGCCGTGCACGCCTGGCTTCAGCTTATTGAGGAGGTCCTCCGGTGTCTCATAGGGCAGGGGGCGTGGGTCCGAGAGAATGGAGACTTCCACGCGGACCCGTTCCCACTCCTCCGCGGTGAGCGGCCGAAAACGGGGATCCTCAAACGCGGCGTTGAGGGCGTTTTTCTTGACTCCCTCTAAAACGGACTCCCTGGGGATAATGTTCCCGATACAGCCTCTCAAGCCCCCATTCATAGTCAGGGTTACGAAGGTCCCGCGCTTGTCGAGGAACTCGGGCGTGATCTCCATACCCTCCTCCGGAGGGCTTCCGCCCCCGAAAAGCTCCGCCTCGATCGTCTTCCGGGCGAGGCTGATGAGCTCTTCACCTTCCTCCCTGGTCAATCGGTCCCTCTCCGCCATGAGTACCTCCTCGTCTTCTTCGATCGCGGGCCGGCGGCCTTCCTCGCAGCCGGCACCCCGGGCAGTCACCCCTCCCGGGCCCCAAGCCGGGCTCAAGACAAGCCAGGTCGAAAGGATGAACACCAAGGCCTTTGGACCGCATAGCCCGTGACGCCTAAAAACCGGCGGGACTGGGGGCTTTTCTTTGTTTTGTCGTTTATATACAGTTAAGGGTCCCAGCAGGTCCATTCATGCGATACTATCCGGAATCTCAATCCATTTCAACGGGAATCGACCTGGGACAGGCAGGGTTGAGGGCGGGGAAATTGAATTTTAGGGGACAAAGACACACTTCCGCCTTGTCGGCTGCGCGGCCGCCCAAAGCATGAAGGCCGGTGCCCTACCCGGCGCTAGCCGTTTTTCTTCACTTCCGCAATCTCCTCGGCGCTCAGAACCTTGTCGATGTCCAGGAGGATCTTGACATCCCCTTCCATCTTGGCCATGCCGAGAATGTAGCCCGTGTCCAGGTTGGCCCCGAACGAGGGGGAATCCTCGATATCGCCTCCCTTTATGTTCATCACTTCAGACACGGAATCAACGACGATGCCGGTCTGCACCGTGCCGGTCTCACCGGTAATCTCCACCACGATGATGCAGGTCCTCTCAGTGTAGTCGATCTCCTCCATACCGAACCTCAGTCGAAGATCGACGACCGGGATGACCTTGCCTCTCAGGTTGATCACGCCCTTGACAAATTCAGGCGTCTGGGGAACCGGGGTTATGGGCATCATCCCGATTATCTCCTTAATCCTCAGGATGCCGATTCCGTACTCCTCCTCAGCCAGGGTGAAAGTGAGGTACTTTCCCTCCCGGTCGGCCTTGACCTCCGAATCCTGCTTTACAGCCTCTGCAACTCCTCTCATTTCAATACCCTCCCTTTCTTGAATCGAGGTTCTATAGCCCCTTTTTATGTTTATCCAGCACATGCCGAATGGTGCACAGCATTGAGCCTAGTTTCCATCCAGAAATGGTCTTTTTTGCCAATCTCGGCGTCAATCTGCGAGGTTGCTTGTGCGGCGTACTTCAGTACGCCTCCGCGCAACCTCTTGATTTCCTTGATATTGACAAAAAATCCTCATTTCTGAATTGGAAACTTGCCAGTGCCCAAAAAGCGTTTCTGGATGGGCACGAGCCTATGTCATAGGGTTTGCCATTGATCGCCATGTGTCAGCCCGTTCGGGGGGATGGTTACATACAGCCAGCGTTCAAAGGGGAACAGTTTACCGTGTCCTGGAATTAGCAGAATTCGTGCCTAAATTGAGACTTTAATAATAAAGAAAGCAATATCAGGCAGTTGGCTCCCAGTTACGAACGTTATTTAGAAAGGCCGACGCCTCCCCGTCGCCTCGTGGACACCATCTGTCAAAAGCTTGACTGCGCCTGCAAAACTGTATTAGCTGTTAGGCTGTCAGGCCGGTGGGGTGCGAATCACGGCTTTTTGGCCTTTAATGGGTGAACTGGAAAGGAGATTCGATGGACAGTGTGAAAAAGCGGTCGGCCCGGGCGCGGGCCGTTTATGAATGCCTGGATCCCCTGTATACAAACGCCAAGACTGCTCTTCGCTTCAAGGACGCCTTTCAATTGCTGATCGCCACCATCCTGTCGGCGCAGTGTACGGATAAGCAGGTCAATCAGGTGACCCCGGGGCTTTTCCGCAAGTACAAAAATCCTGAGGATTTCGCTTCTGCATCGGACGAAATACTTCAGGAAGACATTCGACCGACCGGCTTTTTCCGCAACAAGGCAACGTCAATCAAGGGATGCAGCCGGGCTTTGCTGGACTTGTACGACGGAGAGGTTCCGGGCACTATGGAAGAGCTTCTTCAACTGCCCGGAGTAGGCAGGAAAACGGCAAATTGTGTCCTGGGAGCGGCCTTCGGGCTGCCGGGCGTTGTAGTGGATACCCATGTCAAGAGGCTGGCGCTTAGGCTCGCTCTGACGGAAAACCAGAATCCCGACAAAATCGAAAAAGACATAGAGGCCCTGCTCCCCAGGGAGAGGTGGCGAAGATTTTCAGACATCCTGATCTACCATGGGAGGGCGATGTGCAAGGCGAGAAAGCCCGACCATGAAAACTGCGCCGTTCGCCGGCTGTGCCCTTCGGCGGACCTCTGATTTCCCCGCCCGCGTTCCCGGGCGATAAAGACAATCCGCGCTGAAGAGTTTTACGTATTCCTCCCGCCCACTCTTGGTGCTCTTCGGGTCCTTCGTGGTGAAAAAACGAGCGTAATCCACCATGAAGGACACGAAGGGCATGAAGGAAACAAAGCAAAGCTTCCCACTGCGATTCGTTACAATACTTACGGAAAGGCTTACCAAGGCCGGCAAGTGGGGCGCGGGGATCAGGCGGGATAACGGAACTCCGCCTGGAGGAAGGTGTGATCCGAAGGCTTCTCCAGGAGCCTCGCCTCCATATCGATGCGGGCTCCAATCGAGGCCTCGGCCAGGGGCGGGGTTGCCAGTATGTAGTCAATACGCCATCCCAGGTTTCTCTTCAAGGCGTTGGGAATCCGGTAGTCCCAGAAGGTGTAGAGCCCCTCTCCGGGCTCGTGTTTGCGGAGGACGTCCACCAGGCCCCAGTCCAGAAACTCCCGAAAAATCGCCCGCTCCTCCGGATGGAAGCATACCTGACCGTCGAGCCCTTCAGGGTCATGCACGTCCCTGGGTTCGAGCGCCACGTTGAAGTCGCCCGTCATCAGCAGTGGGTTTACCGGGTCGTAAAGGGACCGGACATGTTCCAGGAGCAGCCTGAGCCATCGGAGCTTTTTTTCGAACCGCTCGGTCCCAACGGCATATCCCTGGGGGACATACACATTGATGAACCTGACCGGGCCGGCCTGGAGACTGATAAACCGCGCTTCCTCGTCAGGCCCCTGATCGCCCAGATCGACCTGTACGTCTTTTAAAGGGAAACGGGACAGCACGGCCACCCCGTTATAGGACTTCTGTCCGCGATACGCTACGTGGTATCCGGCCTCCTCGAACGGCCCGGCAGGAAAATCCTTGTCCTGGACCTTGGTCTCCTGAATGCCCAGAATATCGGGGCGTTCCCGTTCCAGCCAGTTGAGAACGATCCCCTGCCGGGCGCGGATGGAGTTGGCGTTGAAGGTGGCTGCCTTGAGTGTCATGGCAATGAGGGCAATTCATGGCCCCGGGTTTGGATTACGGGCACTGTTCCGGCGAAGGTGCGCACAAGGCCACAAGGCCTCTACCGTATAAGGCTCCCGGGTACGGACTTCTCGTCCGGCATCAGGAGGTGAACGCCGGAGTCGTCTTCAGCTGCGAGGACCATGCCCTGGGACTCCACGCCCATGAGTTTTGCGGGTTCGAGGTTGGCAAGGAGAACAACCTGCCTGCCCACGAGTTCGGACTCGTTGTAGTGTCCCTTTATTCCAGCCACAACGGTTCGCTCTTCTCCAATGTCCACTGTCAGCTTCATCAGCTTCTTGGACTCGGGGATGTCTTCGGCCCTAAGCACGGTGCCTACTCGAATGTCGAGTGCCTGAAAATCCTTGAAAGTGATCTGTGGCCTCCGGGATTCGGTCTTCACGGCCTTTTCGGAGGATTTTGGTTTTTCCCCGGGCTTCCCCTTGGATTTCGGCCCCGCTGCTTTGGTCCCTCCCATCTCCACCCTCGGGAATAGTTGTGCGGCCTTGCCGAAACCGGTCCGGCTTCCGCTTCCCCACTCCCTCAAGTCATTCAGGGTGAGTTCCAGGCCGCACCTCTTCATCCCGAGCATTCCCTGAAGGGTCTCGGCCGTCTCCGGCATGAACGGCCAGATGAGCCCGGCGACGATCCTGAGCGGCTCGATCAGGTGATACATGACCGTGGCCAGCCGGTCACGATCGGACTTTACCAGGACCCAAGGGGCCGTGGTATCTATGTACTTGTTCAGCTTGCCTATCAAGTCCCATACGGCCATAAGGGCCTTGTGAAACCCGAGGGACTCCATGTGTCCGGCATAGGTGTCGATAAGGCTCAGGGCACTCGACCGCAGCTCATCGTCTTCGGTCCCGGGTTGGCCGGGCTCCGGGAGATCTCCCTTGAAGTACTTCCTAACCATGGTGAGGGTCCGGCTGGCCAGGTTGCCCAGGTCGTTGGCCAAATCCGCGTTCAGCCTTCCCACCAGGGCCTCCTCGCTGAACTCCGAGTCCAGACCGAAGACCATCTCCCTCATCAGGAAATACCGAAAAGCATCCAGTCCGTAAACATCCACAAGGTCCAGCGGGCGTACCACGTTGCCAAGACTCTTGCTCATCTTGCCCGCGCTCACCTGCCACCAGCCATGGACGTTAAGGTGCCGGTAGGGCTCTATACCAGCCGCCTTGAGCATGCAGGGCCAGTATATGCCGTGAGGCTTCAGGATATCCTTGGCGATCAAGTGCCGGGTCGCCGGCCAGAAGCGCTTGAACAGGTCTCCGTCAGGGTATTCCAGGGCGGACACGTAGTTGATGAGGGCGTCGAACCATACATACGTCACGTAGTCTTCGTCGAAGGGCAGGGTGATACCCCAGGTGAGCCGGGTCTTGGGCCGTGAAACGCAGAGGTCTTCAAGGGGCTCCCTGAGGAAGGACAGGACCTCGTTGCGGTACCTTTCAGGCCGTATGAAATCGGGATTGGCCCGAATGTGGTCGATGAGCCAGTCCTGGTAGCGGCTCATCCTGAAGAAGTAGTTCGCCTCCCGGATCTCCTGCGGGGGCGTCTGATGATCCGGGCACTTCCCGTCCTCGAGTTCCCTCTCGTTATAAAACCTTTCGCACCCGAAGCAGTAGAGTCCGGTGTACTTGCTGAAATAGATGTCCCCCTTGTCATTGACCCTGTCAAGGATCCGCTGCACGCAGTCCATGTGACCGGGCTCCGTGGTGCGGATAAACCGATCGTTCGATATGTTCAGCCTGGGCCACAGGGCCCGGAAAAGTCCGCTGATCTCGTCCGCGTAGGCGGCAGGGGTGGTCCCGGCCTTTTCTGCGGCCTCAACTATCTTGTCCCCGTGTTCATCCGTGCCCGTGAGAAAAAAGGTTTCGCGTCCGGCGATTCGATTGTACCGGCTGATAACGTCCGCAACAATCGTCGTGTACGCGTGCCCGATATGCGGCTCGGCGTTAACGTAATAAATCGGGGTTGTCACGTAGAAAGGATCGCTCAATACTCACCTCACTCCCTTGGTCTCCTTCTGGGTTTCCGGTTCTTCAACACGTCATCCGTTGAGATCTCGATCTCATCCCCTGAGTCGAGCACCACATTCAACACCTTTTTGAGGAGGTTTTGACGAATCACCTTTCCTTCGCCCTCGGAGGTCTTCACCCGCTTGCCTATCTTGGGTATGTTTTTCCCGGCCTCGGCGTAGTAGGCATGCTCATAGGTGAGGCAGCACATGAGCCTCCCGCACATGCCCGAGATCTTAGACGGATTCAGGGACAGGTTCTGCTCCTTGGCCATCTTGATGGAGACCGGTGAAAAGGCCTGAAGAAAAGAGGAGCAGCAGAGCTGCCTGCCGCATCCGCCCAGCCCCCCGAACATCTTCGCCTCATGTCGAACTCCGATCTGCCTCATCTCGATCCGGGTTCGAAAACGGCGTACAAGGTCCTTGACCAGCTCCCGAAAATCCACCCTGCCGTCGGCGGTAAAATAGATCATTATTTTGCCGCCGTCGAAAAGACGGTCCACGGCGACCAGGCACATGGGGATGGACAGGGCGTGAGTCCTTTCCTGGCAGTACCTGTACACCTCCTCCTCGAGCTCCCGCTTCTTGCGGAACTTATCAAGATCGTTCTCATTGGCAAGGCGGGAGACCTTCCTTAAGGGCCTTTGGGGCAGGTCATGACTTTGCAGGCGGGGCTCCGTGCAAACAACGCCCAGGGCTGATCCGTTATCCGTCTCCACAAGGACATGATCACCCCTTTGAAGGACGAAATTTCCTACATCAAAATCGTAAACCCGCCCATGCTTAACAAACTGAATGCCTATGATTTTGCTCAATACAGTAATCCGTTTATAGCGTTCCGGGAAGGCTTCCGGGAATTGATCCCACGGGTTAGGCCTCCCCGGCCCGAGATTGATTCAGAGTGGCCCTCTTGAGCGCCAGCAGGGTGGTTTCCATCATGAGCTCCACGTTCCGGGAGCGTGAAAGATCTTTTTGCGCCCTTTCCAGAATCAACAGGCTCTCGATCAGGCCGTCTATTGTATAAGTCGCGGATGTCTTTTTCAATGCCCCGTCCTCATCGCCCAGGACAAGAACTTCCCTGGGTCCACTGGACCTCAGAACAAGCATATCCCGGAACCAGGTCTTCCATAGCCCCAGGACGCCGTTCAGGCCCCCTTCGTCTTCATCTTCCCTCTCGCCTGTCCGTTTTTTCTCCTGTTGAGCATACCTGGCGGCCGCAGTCAATATCTCCGTTGGAGACTGCTCAGGAAGCCGCATGATGGTCTGCAGGTGATCCAACCTGCGGTCCACCAACTCACTGCTCCCGGCCATGCGAAGGGCCCGTCCCACACTTCCTTCGGAAAGCCCGGCAAGGACAGCGGCGGTTTTCTCTGGGACTCCATTCACCTCATGGAGCCACGCTGCAAGGAATTTCGCGGGCACCGGGCGAAACGCCACTCTCTGGCACCGTGACAGGATCGTGGGCAGCAGGTCTTTCTTGTCCAGGGCGTCGAGGATCAGGATGTTTCCAGGGGGCGGTTCCTCCAGGGTCTTGAGAAATGCATTCGCCGCTTCGAGGGTCATGGTCCCGGCCTGCTCGAGAAGGCTCACCCTGTATCGTCCCGATACGGTCTTGTACCCGATCCGCCTGGTCAGTTCGCGGATCTGGTCAATCTTGATGAAACGTCCGTCCGGACGGATCCTTTCGAGATCAGGGAAATTCCCACCCGCAATCTGACGGCATGGTACGCACCGGCCGCAGCCGTCTCCATCCACCGGATCCAGGCAGTTCAGGGCCCGGGCGAAGGCAAGTGCCGCAGTGGTCTTGCCTATCCCGGCGATGCCGGTGAACAGATAGGCATGAGGGATCTTGGTCCCCGACACCACCTTTTTCAGGAAACCGACGGCGGCTTCCTGCCCGACGATCTCGGAAAAGCCCTTGATTCGGGCCCCTTCAACCCCGATTGTCTCCCGGTCCATGAATGCCCTCATCCCCCGACTCCAAGAGGACCCCGGGACTCACAACGTCCCGCCCCAATTCCCTGCAATTCCACCCGCACATACACCAGCACGCCCGCTTCCACCTTCACCTGCGCCGCTCCACCAATGGTTCCACTGATTGGAGCACAACGGCCTCGACCTCGTCAGGTCCAAGGGAGGCATTTATGACAACGAAGCGATCCGGCTCCATCCGCGCGATCTCCAGGTATCCTTCCCGAACAGCCTCGTGAAAGACCGCGGCTTCCCGTTCGAATCGATCCTGTCCCTTATCTGAAAGGGATTGGTTTCGTCGAAGGGCACGTTTTAGCCCCTCTTCCACAGGGCAGTCCAAAAGAAAGGTCAGGTCCGGCCGGATGCCTCCGGTCACGGTCCGGTTAAGGTCCCGGATCAACTCCAGGTCCTGCCCACGGGCCATGCCCTGGTAGACCACGGTGGCATCAAAAAAGCGATCGCAGATCACCCAGTCCCCCCGCTCGAGGGCCGGTCGAATCACCACGGCCACGTGTTGGGCACGGTCCGCCTCGTACAGGCACAACTCGGCCATGGAGGCAAGGTCCCGGTTGTCGCGGTCCAGCAGGATACGGCGGATCTTCTCTCCGGCAGGAGTCCCTCCCGGCTCAAAGGTTCGAACCACACGGATTCCCCTGGAAGTAAGGGCCCTTGCCAGGCGCTCCACCTGGGTGGTCTTACCGCAACCCTCCATGCCTTCAAAGGTGATAAACAAATATCAATCCCCGCGAGTCTCTTCACACCGGCGAAAGAGGATGAATATTAGTCGATTCCGTCTGTGATATCAAGCCGCAACCAAAACTTGTGTGCCGGGGACGCTGGTAAATAAGTAAAAAACAGGTCTGACAGCGTATGTCATAGAATAACTCATGCCGAGACAAACCCGTCCTAACGCACCCGGAACGTCCATCACATCATTGGCTAAGCGTCTTGAAACGAGCGCCTCCGTGCCGGCTATTCTGCTGAAAGGGTCACCGCCATATTCGAGAGGGTGATTATATCCTGGTTGCGCGAGTTGTTTACTTATTTACCAGCGTCCCTCTTTTTTCCTGTTGACAAGACGAATCAAAGTCTTAGTATTCATCCGCTTCAAGCAATGAACGGGGTTCACCTCAACCCGGAGTCGTCGCTCCGCCCAAAGGCCCCCGACGCAAGGAATTCAAGCAGCCCACTAGGTAGTGCCCATCCAGAAACGCTTTTCGGGCACTAGCAAGTTTCCAATTCAGAAATGAGGATTTTTTGTCAAGATCAAGGAAATCAAGAGGTTGCGCGGAGGCGTACTGAAGTACGCCGCACAAGCAACCTCGCAGATTGACGCCGAGATTGGCAAAAAAGACCATTTCTGGATGGAAACTAGGTAATCACAATGAGGAGGAAGAAAATGAAAACCGATCTTCGTTCGATGCTCGTGGGTGCACTTTTGTCCCGGAGACACGATCTGGAATCGGCCCTGCAGCAGGCTAAGATCTCCTGGCGCGACTGGAACCAGCGCCCCGGTAAGGAAGACCCGGCGGACGAGGTGGACGGCGCACTTCATGAGACCTCCACCCACAATCACTACAGCCTCATGGAGAGAAAGGTCCGTGAACTCCGCAAGATCGACGACCTGCTCCACCGGATGCGAAACGACGAAGAGTTCGGGCTGTGCGAAGAATGCGGGGACCCCATCCCCATTAAGCGCCTTATGATCCTTCCGGACGCCACCTTTTGCGTCCCCTGCCAGTGCCGCCTGGAGCGCAGAAACGGCCTCCGGCTGTCCGGCGCTTGGGGTGCTAATTACGCATCGGAAAGACGGGCACGGGACTGGGAAAACCCGGATGACGAAGAAACCGCCCTTTTTGACGCGCACATCGAATCAATCAACCCCGTGGATCCGGACAGCTTCCGGAGCGGGTCCCCCTTCGAAGGCGAAAACCTGGACGGATGACCCCCCTGAGAATCCACCGCAAACCAAGACGACCGCCGCCCTTTTCAGCCGCGCGTTGGTTCGTTCTCCCACTCCTCCACGGAAGGAAAGAGCGAGCGATCAGTGTGGGGAATGAACCTGGCGGCGCTGAAAAGGTTCATGAACTCCTGGTTCACATTGAGTTCGATATAGGTGATCCGGTCGCGGATCCGCTCGATCCTGGCCGGTGCGTCCGCCGAAAGGAGCCCCCTGGTTGCTCCTTCAAGGGACGTGTTTCCCAGGGATAAATACCTGTCGAGCGGAATGTCCGGGATCATGCCCAGGGTCACGGCCGACTCTGGGTCGATGTAGGTTCCGAAGGTCCCGGCAATGAAAAACCTCTCCAGGTCCCCCATGGATATCCCGACCATGCCCGCCACGGTCGTCAGGATAGTGTACATTGCCGCCTTGGATCGCATGAGGGCGTCTACGTCAGGCTGGCTCAGGGTTAACGGTTCGCCGCAGCCCGACTTAGAGGCAGGCACCAGCTCAAAGGTCCGGACAGCATCCTGTTCGCTCAACCTGTCTCCGCAGGCATCGGGCACAAACTTTCCCTGCATGTCGATCATTCCCGCCAGAAACATTTGGCTCACCAGGTCGATCAGGCCGGACCCGCAAATACCGACGGGCGGCCGGCCGTCGATGGTCCGCACTTGAAATCTCCGGCTGACCGGGTCCAGCCGCACGCGATCAATCACGCCGGGTCCGGCCATCATACCCATCCGCGCAACCCCGCCCTCCAGGGCCGGTCCTGCCGCCCCGGCGCAGGCCATGAGCCATTCCCGGTTGCCCAGGACCACCTCGGCATTCGTGCCGACATCCACAAGGATTCCTGTTGCCTCGGAACGGTCCATTCCGGACACGAGGATGCCCGCAATCAGGTCCCCGCCGAAGTAGCTCCCCACATTGGGAAATACCAGGACCGGCGCCTGTGCATTGACGGCAAGGCCGATCTCGGATGCCCTGAGGAGGTCAGGGCGATTCACGGCCGGGATGTAGGGTTCACGGCAGATCCAGTAGGGGTTCAGCCCCAGGAAAAAGTGGGTCATGGCCGTATTGCCGGCCAGGGAGGCCCCGAAAATGCGGTCCGGGGAGGTCCCCTGTCCCTTGGCCATGCGCACTATCTCGGCATTGAGGCGATCCAGAAGTACGCGCTGAAGGGTGCTCAGGCCGTTCTCCTGTGATGCGAAATGAATGCGGGTGAGGATGTCCTCCCCGTATTCGGTCTGGGGATTGATGAAACCCGACTCATCCAGGACCTCTCCCCCTTCAATATCCAGGAGCCTTACCACAACCGTTGACGTCCCCACGTCCACGGCCAGCCCAAGGAGGCCTGAACGCCCTTTGCACGGAAGCACATCCACGAGACGCCAGCTCCCGCCATCCTTCGCCGCTATGGCCTCCACGCGGTAAGCATTTTCCCTCAATACCCTCGGAATCCGCCTCATCAGTTGAAGGTCGACCCTCAGCCCGGCCACGTCAAGCAACCTGCGAACCCCCGACAGCAGCCTGTCTACATCGGCCGTATTGTCCTCGAGGCTGGGCTGCCGGATCTCCGGCCTGCACGCTCGAATCCACCTCTCCCCGCTTTTCATGCCCTTTGAGCCGCCCCCCTTTCCGCACGATACCCGACAGAGTGCGTGACCTTCAGACTCATACCCGATCTCCATCCCCAGGGTCAACCTTTCCGGCAGACCGGCAAGTCATCCGGGCGCAGGAAACCGGCGAACGAAAAATATGTTTTCTCGCAAAGACCGCAAAGACAATAAAATTTGAGGATTTTCCAGGCGTCTTGGCTGGAGTGACGACGGATATTCACGGTAAAACCTTATTCGGGTGATTAGTGTGTTTCCATGAGCTTGACAAAAAATCCTCATTTCTGAATTGGAAACTTGCCAGTGCCCAAAAAGCGCTTCTGGATGGGCACTAGTGTGTTTCCTGGTTTTTTTTCATTTTCTTTTCTTAATCATTCTTCGAGTTCTTCGTGTTCTTCGTGTTGAATAAACCGGTGGCTCACGTCAAGCCCCCTTCGCAGCGTGGGGGTGTCCGCACTTCTTGCTATGGAGCCGGTTGTAGAGTACCATAGATTCAAGACTTCGCCGCCGAACATGAAATCAATCCCCGATCGGCGGTGTAAAGGCAACTTGTCATGTCCGGTTCACCGGCCCTTGAAACCGCTCGCTTCGGAATGCACATGCCTGAGCAGGCCTCAAATGAAAAACCGGCCGCGTCCAGACTCCCTCGACGTTCCCACCTCCTGGACACTTTCCTGTTCGGGCTGGTAATCCTCCTGCTGGTCGTGTTCATGGCACGGGGCACTGAAAAGCTGGGTTACAACTGGCAGTGGTACCGGGTACCGCAGTACATGTTTATGTTTGACGACCAGGGCTTTCAGCCGGGCCCCTTGCTGAAAGGTCTGGGCGTCACTCTTGAGATCACGGGAATCAGCCTGGTTCTTGCCTTTGGTTTCGGGCTGGTTACCGCCCTGTTCCGGATCTCAGGGTCTTTTTCGGCCAGATGGATCGCCCGTGCTTACGTCGAGACAGTCCGGAACACCCCGCTCCTGGTCCAGCTTTTCTTCATCTACTTCGTTCTGGGGCCCATTCTGGGCATTGATCGCATGACATCGGCCGTGCTGGCCCTGAGCCTTTTCGAGGGGGCCTATGCATCCGAGATCCTCAGGGCCGGCATCGAATCCGTGGAAAAGACCCAGTGGGAGGCCGCCTACAGCATAGGCCTTCATCCTCTTGGAGCCTTTCGGCTGGTAGTATTTCCCCAGGCCTTACGGCGGGTTCTGCCGCCCTTGACCAGCCAGGCGGTCTCCCTTCTAAAGGATTCCGCCCTTGTGAGCACCATCGCCGTGTTCGACCTCACCATGAGAGGCCGTGCCATCATATCGGAGACCTACTTGACTTTTGAGCTGTGGTTCACCGTAGCCGCCATGTATCTCGCCGTTGCCCTGGCCCTGTCCGGGGTAGTGTGGGTGCTGGAAAAACGTATGAGCAAAATGCTATAGACAATGAGTCCTGATAATCCGCCCCCCCATGAAGGCGTGCCGGACGCCTCGAGACTCGAAGAAAGGAGCAGACATATGAAAATGAGGCCCAAATTGTATTTTTTGATTGTATCAATAACCCTGCTGCTGATCAGCCCCCCGGGACCGGCATCGGCCGGAAAGACTCAGAAACAGCCGCCTGCGGAGAGCACCATTGAGCGGGTCCTTAAAAGCGGCGTCCTGAGGGTGGGGATGTCCACCTTTGTCCCCTGGGCCATGAAAGACAAGGAAGGCAACCTGATCGGTTTTGAAATCGATGTTGCAGAACGCCTGGCGAAAGACATTGGAGTAAAGGTGGCCTTCGTGCCCACCAAGTGGGACGGGATCATCCCCTCGCTTCTCGCCGGCAAGTTCGACGTGATAATAGGCGGCATGGGAATCACCACGCAACGCAGCCTCAAGGTCAACTTCACCATCCCTTACGACTACACGGGTATGTCCATGGTGGCCCACAAAGAACCGGCCGAGGGGTTCAAGGGCCTCGAGGATTTCAACAACCCTGAAGTGGTGCTCGTGGCCAGGCTGGGGGCCACGCCCGTGGCCGCCGCCCGAAAATACATGCCCCGGGCCGAACTCAGGCAATTCGACGACGAGTCACAGGCCATCCAGGAACTGCTGAACGGCAATGCACATGCGCTGGTGGCCTCGTCGCCCCTTCCGGCCTTCCAGGCGCTCAGGCACCCGGACAAGCTCTTCCTTCCTCTCGAGGAAGCCTTTACCAGGGAACCCATTGCCTTCGCCGTTAGAAAGGGAGATTTCGACACTGTCAACTTCTTCAACAGCTGGATCACCGTAGTCGAATCCGAGGGATGGCTGAAGGAGCGGAAGCACTACTGGTTTGAGACGAGGCAATGGGAGGACCGGGTACAATAAACCCATGCACCGGGCATCCTTCAGGATCGACCTTGAACATAAAGACCGCGAAGCTTACCCCGCTTGACATAATCATCGGCCTCCTGGTCCTGACGGCGGCGGGGTACATCCTTTATCGAATCCGAATCGGTCTTCACTACGACTGGCAATGGGAAAAGATCCCCCGGTATTTTTTCCGGTATGACGAGACCTCGGGCGCGTGGGTCCCCAACATGTTGATGCAGGGGCTCTTTACCACCATACGCCTGAGCCTGTGGGGCGTGCTCCTGGCCACTCTCATAGGGTTGGTGATGGGGCTGTGCCGACTCAGCCACAGGCTCTTCTGGAGGCTCATAGGCGGCGCTTACGTGGGTGTGGTCCGCAACCTTCCTCCGCTCGTGCTCATCTTCATTTTTTACTTCTTTATAAGCATCCAGATCATGCCGCTCCTGCGCGTAGATGAGTTAGCGGCCTCCAGCTCTCAAGGCACACAGAACGTGCTGGCCTTTCTGTTCGCGCGTCCGGCGGCCTTTTCCACCTTTCTCTCTGCACTGATGACCCTGGCCGTTTTTGAAGGCGCGTACATCGCGGAGATCGTCAGAGGCGGAATCAGGTCCATAGACGCAGGGCAGTGGGAGGCCTCGGCCGCCCTCGGGCTGAACCGCCTGCAGCAACTGCGCCACGTGATCTTTCCCCAGGCCGTGCGGCGAATCCTGCCTCCCCTGGCCGGACAGTTCATCTCCACCATAAAGGATTCAGCCATCGTGTCCGTGATCTCCATCCAGGAACTCACGTTCCAGGGCCTGGAGCTCATGGCGGCCACGTATCTGACATTCGAGATCTGGATAACTATTGCAGGCATTTATCTCGTCTTGTGCCTGGTCCTGTCCCTGGCGGTGGAACGTTTGGAGATCCGGCTTCGATTAAGCAATGCCTGACGCCTCTTTCCCCGCCTCAGTCGCGGACAACTCCTGCTTTTTCCCTTGCCAGGCAAAAGATTGATCTCTTTTTACTTCAAAAGCTATAATCCGCTGCCCGGCAAAACCGCCCGGCAAAACCGTTGACACTTCCCGCACGAGCGGCAATAATTCGGACCCCGGGCGGCCCTTCACGCCCTCCCTGTTCACCCTGAGCGCTCTAATCGAGGATCAAACAGTGCCCCGTCTCCCGTGCATCGGCATTACAATGGGCGATCCCGCAGGCATCGGTCCCGAGATCGTTGTCAAGGCCCTCTCAGACTCCGGCATGTACGAGATTGCCAGGCCGTTTGTCCTGGGAGACCCGGCCGCGATCGCAGCCTGGGTCGACAAGGACCCCCGCCTTCAAATCCGGGAGACCCTCGAAACAGGGCATGCGGGAGAACAGCCCAACGTGGTGGACGTACTCCCGGTCTCGAGGCTCGATCCCGCACTCATTCAACCCGGTGTCCCCACTATTGAAGGAGGCAGGGCCATGGTGGCCGCGGTTACGCGGGCCGTTGACCTCGCCCTCGCAGGAAAACTGGACGGAATGGTCACCGGACCGGTGAGCAAGGCCCTGATGCGACGCGCCGGGTGTGCCTTTGACGGACACACCCCGCTCCTTGCAGACCTTACCGGGGCCGGGGACGTGATCATGATGCTGGCGGGAGACCGGCTCCGCGTGGCCCTTGTAACGATCCACCGCCCGCTGCGGGATGTGCCCGGGCTTCTGACCGAGCAGGCTATTTATAGGACCGTGGTCCTCACAAACCGCGGGCTCCGTTACGACTTCGCCATCAGGGCCCCCCGGCTCGCCGTGGCGGCCCTGAATCCCCACGGCGGGGAGGAAGGGCTTTTCGGGACGGAAGAGGAAACCGTCATAGCGCCGGCCGTTCAACGCGCCCGGGCCTCGGGGATCGACGCACAGGGGCCTCTGCCCGCGGACACGGTCTTTTTCAAGGCGGCCTCCGGGGACTTTGATGCGGTGATCTGCATGTATCACGACCAGGGGCTTATTCCCCTCAAGCTCCTGCATTTCGCAGACGGCGTTAACATAACCCTGGGGCTTCCCATAGTCAGGACCTCCGTAGACCACGGCACTGCCTACGACATCGCGGGAAAAGGTATCGCCGATCCTTCCAGCCTCAAGGCCGCCTTCAGGACCGCCGCCGTCATGGCTGAAAACCGGCGTGCCGCCGATAGAGTTCGATCGTCATGAGCGAAGGAACGATCAGGATCAGGGGGGCCAGGGTCCATAACCTGAAAAACATCTCCCTGGACATCCCCAGAAACCGGCTGATCGTGATCACGGGCCTGTCCGGATCGGGCAAATCATCCCTGGCCTTTGACACCATTTACGCCGAGGGGCAGCGCCGGTACGTGGAATCCCTGTCCGCCTATGCGCGCCAGTTCCTCGAACGAATGGACAAGCCCGACGTGGACGCCATCGAAGGGCTGTCCCCGGCCATCTCCATCGAGCAGCGATCCAGGAACACCAACCCCAGGTCCACGGTGGGGACGGCCACCGAGATCCACGACTACCTCCGCCTGCTGTTCGCCAGGGTCGGGCAGCCCCACTGTCCGGGGTGCGGCCTGCCCATATCCTCCCAGACGGTTCAACAGATGGTCGACAAGGTCCTGGCCCTGGATCAAGGCACCCGGATCCAGGTCATGGCGCCGCTAATCGAGGGGAAAAAGGGCGGCCATTCGGAGACCCTGAACAGGCTGCGAAAGGACGGATTCACCCGGGTCCTCATCGACGGCGAGGCCCGACTGCTCGAGGAGGAGATTCAACTGGACCGCAACCGGCCCCACACCATCAGTGTTGTGGTGGATCGGCTCGTGGTCAACGACCGGGCACTCAGGCGGCTGACCGACTCACTGGAGCTGACCCTGACCCTTTCCGACGGGATCGCCCTGGTGGACGTGATCGGCGGCGAGCCCCTGTTACTGAGCCGCAAGTCGGCCTGCGTGCGCTGTGGAATCAGCCTTCCGGAGCTCACCCCGCAGATGTTCTCCTTCAACAGCCCCAAGGGTGCCTGCCCGATCTGCAGCGGGCTGGGGACCCGGCGCGATTTCGACCCCGACCTTCTCATCCCCGACCCGACCCTCTCCCTCCGGGAAGGTGCCCTCGCCCCATGGTCCAAACGCCACTCAGCCTACTTCCAGCAGATGGTGGACGCGGTCTGCAGTCACTACGGAACAGACCCTTTCTCCCCCTTCCAGGACCTTCCTCCAAGGGTCCGAGCGGTCTTCCTTCACGGGTCGGGGGATGAGGTCATCCACTTCACGTTCAAGGCCGACAATCGAAAACACACATACGAACGGCCCTTTGAAGGGCTGATCCCCAACCTGGAACGCCGGTACCGGGAGACCGACTCCGCCTTTATCCGCGAGGAGCTGGAGAAGTTCATGAGCATTGGGCCCTGTCCCGCGTGTGAGGGCACACGGCTCGGTCCCGCCGGCCGCGCGGTTCGCGTGGGAGGAAAAGGGATCCACGAGGTGACGGCCCTGTCAGTGGACGCGGCCTTCAGGTTTTTCGACGGCCTCTCACTCCCCCCGGCGGAGGCGAGAATCGCCGAACGTATTCTCAAGGAGCTCCGGGAGCGTCTCGGGTTCCTCCACAGCGTGGGGCTCGATTACCTCACCCTGGACAGGGCCTCATCCACCCTGTCCGGGGGAGAAGACCAGCGCATACGGCTTGCCACCCAGATCGGCTCGGGCCTTGCCGGTGTACTTTACGTCCTGGACGAGCCCAGCATCGGCCTGCACCAGAGGGACAACCTTCGGCTGCTGGAGAACCTCCGGCGTCTGAGGGAGCTGGGTAATACGGTGGTGGTGGTGGAGCACGACGAGGAAACCATTTTGTCCGCGGATCACGTCATCGACATGGGACCGGGCGCGGGTCTTCTGGGCGGAGAGGTTGTTTTCCAGGGCACTCCGGCTGGCCTGATGGAAGACGAAAACTGCCTTACCGGGCAATACCTCAGCGGGAAGCGCGGCATCCCGATCCCGGCGAAGCGCAGGATCGGGACCGGCGGCAGTCTCGTCATCGAGGGTGCACAACAGAACAACCTGAAAGGCATCACCGTGGAATTCCCCATGGGGGCCTTTATCTGCGTAACGGGGGTCTCCGGCTCCGGCAAGAGCAGCCTGGTGAACGAGATTCTCCACCCTGCGCTGGCCCAGCGCCTCCATCGCTCCAGAGCGCCTGCAGGCAAGGTCAAGGCGGTCAGGAACATCCATCTCGTGGACAAGGTCATCAATATCGACCAGAGTCCCATCGGCCGGACCCCGAGATCCAATCCCGCCACTTACACGGGCGTGTTCACGCCGATCCGGGAGCTGTTTTCCATGCTCCCCGAGGCGCGGATCCGAGGATACCGGCCGGGCCGGTTCAGCTTCAACGTCCGGGGAGGAAGGTGCGAGTCCTGCCGGGGCGACGGCGTCATCAAGATCGAAATGCACTTCCTCCCGGATGTTTACGTGACCTGCGAGGCCTGCCGGGGTCTTCGGTTCAACCGCGACACCCTGGAGGTCCGGTATCGCGGCAAACACATTGCCGACGTGCTTCAAATGACCGTGAACCAGGCCTTCACATTCTTCGAAACCGTGCCCGCCCTGCGCACCAAGCTCAAGACCCTTCTGGACGTTGGACTCGGTTACATCCGCCTCGGCCAGCCGGCCACCACACTGTCGGGCGGCGAAGCTCAGCGTGTGAAGCTTTCCAGAGAACTGGGCAAGCGGAGTACGGGAAATACCCTGTACCTCCTGGACGAGCCCACCACCGGGCTTCACTTCGCAGACGTCCAGAAGCTCCTGGAGGTGCTGGGCCACCTGGTGGCACAGGGCAACACGGTAGTTGTCATTGAGCATAACCTGGACGTAATAAAGACGGCGGACTTTGTCGTGGACCTGGGTCCGGAGGGCGGAGACGAGGGAGGCTACCTGGTGGGGGCGGGAACGCCCGAGGAGATCGCACGGATCAAGGAATCACACACCGGACGGTTTCTGGCTACTTATCTTCCGAACCCCCGCCCCAGGAAATAGGCCAGGTTGTCCAGGCTCACCGTAAAATCCACGTTCTCCACGTGGCAGCACTCAGGCTTCCGGACCTGGAAGGGAGAGAAATTCAGGATAGCCTTCACGCCGGCCTCTAAAAACCTGTCCGCCACACCCTGAGCCTGTGAAGCCGGAACGGCTATGACACCGATATGGACGCCCTCCATTTGGCAGACCCGGACAATCTTTGTTGCAGGTTGAATCGTCACTCCCGGAAGCACGACGGTCCCTATCTTTTCCGGATCCGAGTCGAAAGCCGCCACGAATCGGTGGCAACGGCTTGCAAATCCAGGGTCCTGGGCCAGGGCCTTCCCCATGTTTCCCAGGCCCACGATGGCCAGCTTCCACCTGCGATCGGTACCCAGGATTCTTTTGATCTCCCGGATGAGGTCCCGGACATCGTACCCCACTCCACGCACGCCGAACTCTCCGAAGTAGGACAAGTCCTTGCGAACCTGCGCGGACCTTATACGGCAGAGAAGGGCCAGCTTCCTTGACGAGACTACGTCCGTGCCTTCTTCAAGCAGACGCTCGAGAGGCCTGACATAAAGCGCAATCCGTTCTATGGTGGCATTCGGAATTTTTGTTTCCCTGGCCATCGGTCGGGGCGTCTCTTCCCGGCGCGCTCACAGACAGGCAGCGGGGGATCCCTTAGATTGTGAAATCAGGCACATTGGAGGCCGAAAAAGCGGGGGGCCGCCTAACCACCCCCCCGCTTTTCGGGTCTTAAAGTGACTTGACGATGGCGTCCAGCATGGGACCCAGGTCGGGGATCTTGAAGACCATAATGAAACAAATGAGCAAAACGTAGATGACCAGCGCTTCCATAAGGGCCAGGCCGATGATCATGGTGGTCATGATCTTGCCGCCCGCCTCAGGGTTTCTGGCCGTTCCCGTGAGTGCGCCGTGAATGGCATATCCCATACCCCAGGAACACCCAGCCGCTGCAATGCTGAGCCCGAAACCACAAGCTATGGCGATCCCGTAGAACGCCCTGAGACCCTCGGCCGCGGCCTCTGACGCCAGGGCGGTGGATGCGGTCCCCAGCAACAGCATGGCGGTCATGATAACAACTGATTCCTTCTTCGACATGTCAACCTCCTTTAAATATGAAATGATCACGAGCCTTCTTCCAAAGAACCCGCCCCCGCGCCTGTTGGGGCCGGCTCACCGTTCCTTGTTCCGATCAGTGGGCCTCTTCCATGGCCCCTGCAAAATAGATGGTTGAAAGCAGCATAAACACAACCGCCTGAATGAAGCTCACCAGGATACCCAGGAACAATAGAGGCAGCGGGACGAGGTAGAAACCCGCGAACCCGAAGAGGATACCCAGGATTTTTTCCTTGCCGAAGATATTACCGAAGAGCCGGATACTGAGGGACATGACCCGGGCCAGGTGGCCGATCCCCTCGATAACCAACATCAGCGGCGCCAGCGCCAGGGAGGGCCCCATGAAGTGTTTGATGTACTTCACCCCGTGATACTTTATTCCTATGGCGTGTGTCAGGATAAACGTGCAGAGCGCCAGGGAAAGCGTGGTGTTAAGATTGGCTGTGGGAGAGAAGAAGCCGGGTACCAGGCCGATCAGGTTGCACACAAGGATGTATAGGAAGACGGTGGCGACAAACGGAAAGAACGCCCTGCCCTCAGGACCGGTGATATCCACGACGAAGTTCTCGAGGCTTTCGATGATTACTTCCAGGATGTTCTGTCCCTTGGTGGGAAGAAGCTTCGCACCCTTGGCGAGAAGGAACGCACCCACGATCATGATAATCATCACGAACCATGAGTGAGTGACCGCCTCGTATTTGTGGGCGAAGTCTCCGAGTCCGATTCCCGACAGGATTTCAGTGATATAAAACCAGTGATGCTCCATTCCTAGACCGCCTCCCTGATATAAATTTTACAGGCCCGCTTGATCCCGAAGCCGACGATGCTGATGAACAGAGTGGAAAGGCCCACTGCCAGGCCCACCGGATTGACCCACTCCCAGGCGACCAGGGCGAACAGGACAGCGGCAAGCGCCAGCAGCCGAAAGAAATATTTCAGGACCACCGACCACCTTGACCGCGTCATGGTCCCGTCGCCGGCAAAGGCCCGCCGGATCGTGTGCTGCAGGAGACCCAGATTGGCTATGATGATCAGGCCGCCGAAAATGATCCCCGCAGTCGAGGCCGGGTCGAAAAAGACAATGCTCAGCAGGGAGAAAACCAGCAGGGTGATCCAGTTTATAAGGCGGATCTCCCTATATGCGGCTTTCCAATCAAGGTCCACGGGCAACATTTCCAGAGTCCTCTCACCGGCCCGGAGTCATTGGTATTTTTGTCCCCTCTTGTACATCAAGTACAGGTTTCTGAACGCGGCTACAACGCCCAGGCCCAGAAACACGAGGAGAAGCCACGGATCAGTCCCAAATTTCTTGTCAAGGTAATAACCGATTCCCGCCCCGATTCCTATGGAAAAGGCCATTGCCAGACCCACGGTGCTGAGGTACCCGAGGGACCTGAACATTTTTTTTGTTTCCTCTTCCATTTAATTCCGCAGGGCCGCTCAATAGGCGCCCGAAAGGCCGAAAAATCGGCTTTTTCTTAACACGAGGCTTTCAGCCGAGTCAACCTATTTCCTGCCCGCTTGCAACACCTTCAAACGCACGCATGGCGCATTCAAGGGTGTGATCGATAACGTCTTGCGAGTGGGCCGTGGAAACGAATGCGGCCTCAAACGGGGACGGAGCAAGGTAGATACCCTGCCCCAGCATACTTGCATAGTAAGACCGGAATCGGGCCGAGTCGCCGGCCGCCGCAGAGGCGAAATCCGTGACGGGCTTCCCGGTGAA
This sequence comes from Desulfatiglandales bacterium, assembly GCA_041685835.1. Taxonomy (GTDB): domain Bacteria; phylum Desulfobacterota; class DSM-4660; order Desulfatiglandales; family HGW-15; genus JAIPEI01. Next base: position 3,818 of record JAWLEX010000005.1, on the reverse strand, counting down.
GAATATGGAACCCAGGGAGCCTACGCGGTTGACAGTGACGGTAACACCGGCGGCCCGAGCCCTCTCGGCCAGCCCCTCGAACAGCCTGCGGGCCGCCTCCTCCAGAGAGGAGTACACGCCGCGCCGGCGCAGCAGGTTCAGGGTTGCCAGCCCGGCTGTCATGGCCAGCGGGTTGCCCGAAAGGGTACCGGCCTGGTAGACCCCCCCCTGGGGCGCCATTTGCTCCATCAGGTCCCGTCTTCCGCCGAATGCCCCCACCGGGAGGCCGCCCCCGATGATCTTGCCCATGCAGGTGAGGTCGGGAAAGACTCCGTAGAGTTCCTGGGCGCCGCCCGGGGCCACTCGAAAGCCGCTGATTACCTCGTCGAAAATTAGAAGGCTGCCGTGCTCCTGTGTAACCCTCCTTAATCCCTCTAGAAAGTCCTTTCCCTGGGGTATGACGCCCGCATTGGCGGGAATCGGCTCGACTATCACGGCCGCAATCTCCCCGGAATGGCGCTGGAACGCGGCCTCCACCGCTTCCAGGTCGTTCAGTGGAAGGGCGATGGTGTAGGCGGCGATTCCCTCGGGGACCCCGGGCGAACCGGGAATGGACAGGGTCGCCACACCCGAACCCGCCGAAACCAGAAGACTGTCGGAGTGTCCGTGGTAGCACCCCTCGAACTTGATCAGTTTGTCCCGGCCCGTTGCCCCACGCGCCAGGCGGACGGCGCTCATAACCGCCTCGGTTCCCGAGTTCACCATGCGCACCATGTCGATCGAGGGCACCATGTCCACGATAGTTTGGGCCATCTCGACCTCCAGCTCCGTGGGCGCGCCGTAGCTGGTGCCCTTGGGCAGTTGCTTCTGGAGGGCCGAAAGGACATCAGGATGGGCGTGGCCCAGGACCATGGGGCCCCACGATCCGACATAGTCCACGTACCGGCGACCGTCTACGTCCCAGACATGGCATCCTTGGGCCTTTTCTATGAATGGGGGGTCGACTCCCACTGATTTTCCGGCACGCACCGGGCTGTTCACCCCTCCCGGTATCAATTTGACGGCCCTGTTGAAAAGCTCTCCGGATCTGTCCGGCATGGACGGTTACCTCCCTTCTGGAATAAGAAAACAAAAAACAGTACGACGCTAGTGCCCATCCAGAAACGCTTTTTGGGCACTGGCAAGTTTCCAATTCAGAAATGAGGATTTTTTGTCAAGATCAAGGAAATCAAGAGGTTGCGCGGAGGCGTACTGAAGTACGCCGCACAAGCAACCTCGCAGATTGACGCCGAGATTGGCAAAAAAGACCATTTCTGGATGGAAACGACGCTAGAAATATGTCATGCTCGTCTTCTTGAACTCCCGCTCGCTGAACAACAGGGCGTACTCCTCGATGCCTGTCTTCATAGCCATACGTTCGGCGATTCGGCGGCACTCCTCCCTGCTGTCGCCGTGAATCATGGTATAGAGGTTGTACTTCCAGTCGCACCGGGGCATACGCTGATAACAGTGGGTCACCTCTTGAAACAGGGCCATGGCCCTGCCCGTCTCCTCGATCCGGTCTTCCGGCACGAACCAGGCCACCATGGCATTTGACTGGAACCCCGCCTCCTGATGGCGAAGCGTAGCACCGAACCTGCGGATCACGCCCCGCTCCTTGAGGGAACGTATGCGCTCCACAAAGGCGTCCTCGGACACCCCCGCCCGCTCGGCCAGCTCGGCAAAGGGCCTCTCATGGAGCGGGAGGTCCCCCTGAATCAGCCCGATAACTTTCTTGTCCACGTCATCGATCACGAGCAATTCCTTGCTTCTATCCCTCAACACCTTAAGACCTGCCTTCCCTCGTTCCCTCCGACTATACCAACACCTCTACAAAAGCTGTCAAGAGGATCTGCCTGCCCACGCAGCTGTAGAAGTAAAAAATGCCCATAAAATGAAAGCCCTGATCAGGACGCATACACTATAGAATGCAAAAAGAAAAGGGACAGGTGGGCCAAAGCCGTTTTTTTGGAGTGCCTGCCCAATCTTTGCGGGATATGCCGCCTTAGTCCGGGTTTACATGCGCCGTAACGCAGGGCCTCTTCGAGCGAAACATGAGTTCTTGCCAACCGATGGAAAATCGGCTATCTTGCATCCGGATGATTGCAATGCGCCCGGCAAAGTCTCAAAAGCCCTTCACAGAAGCCCCATTCCCGGTGCAGGAGGCGGAAGGAAACCGTGATTCATTGCTTCAGCGATGTCGTTGAGAGGCGGATTCAGGAATCCATGGCCAACGGCGACCTCGATAACCTTCCAGGCCGCGGCAAGCCCCTTCAACTGGAAGACGACAGCCACATACCGGAAGACCTTCGCATGGCGTACAAGGTCCTGAAGAACGCCAACTGCCTTCCACCGGAGGTCGAACTGAAAAAAGACATCCGGGCGCTCAAGGACCTGCTGGATGCCATCCCGGACGAGCAGGAAAAGCTGCGTCAGATCCGGAGAATCAACTTCAAGATAATGAAACTGAATGTCATGGGCCGAGGATCTCCGCTTTTCGAGGAACATGAGGTGTATTACAGGAAAGTGGTGGATAAGCTGGGCCCCAAGTGACGACCAGAGTGATTTCTTTGACAGTCTCTGCTGGAGACACGCCCCATGGACATGAAACGGAATTACTACGAGGACGTTCGCCTCTTCAGCTCCGGCGTGATCGTGTTCTGGTTCATCCTCCTGATTCTGTTTCTCGCTTTTTTCCCCTTTCTTTTCAAAAACTACTATGTCTACGTGGCCAATTACATGGCCATCAACGTGATAGTAGCGCTTGGCCTCAACCTCCTGGTGGGCTATACCGGCCAGGTCTCCCTGGGGCATGCGGGTTTCTTTGCCATCGGGGCCTACGGGACCATCATTTTTATGGCGGAACTTCATTTTCCCTTCCTGCTGGCCCTCCCCGCGGCCGCCCTGGTAGCCGCGTTGTTCGGATTTCTCCTGGGGCTTCCGGCACTCCGGCTGGAGGGGCCTTATCTGGCCATCGCCACCCTGGGCTTCGGGCTTACCATCACCAAAGTCATAGGGCGGATCGAGCTGTTCGGCGGCCGCCAGGGGCTTCACTCACCTGAACTCATCATCGGCCCCTGGCACCTGAACACGGACCGCGACTTCTACTATCTCCTCATCCCTCTGACCGTGCTCCTGACCCTCGCAGCCAGGAACCTCATCAAAACGAAAGTAGGCAGGGCCTTTGTAGCCCTCCGGGACGCGGATATCGCAGCCGAGTCCATGGGCGTCAACCTTACCTATTACAAGACCCTGGCCTTTGCGGTGAGCGCCTTTTATACCGGGATCGCCGGGGGGCTGTACGCTTTCGTGCTCCGTTTCATAGAGCCTGAGGTTTTCACCCTGATGATGTCGATCATGTTCCTGGCGATGGTCGTGGTGGGCGGGCTGGGGTCCATCTTCGGGTCCATTACCGGGGCCTGCCTGCTGAGCTGGCTGGATCTCCAGCTCCGGAACATTCTCAGTATCCCCTATGTGGGAGAATGGCTGGACGCCCTTTCCAAGACCTGGTTCTCAATCACCGGGGTCAGCAATATCCAGTTCATCGTATTCGGACTGATCATGGTCCTTATCATGCTGTTCGAACCACTGGGGTTATTCGGGTTGTGGATCAGGAACAAAAAATACTGGAAGACCTGGCCGTTTTAGTGCCTTACTCCTGAAAAGCTGTCAGAAAAAACAAGAAGTGTTGATGTTAGTATAATCGAAATCGAAATCGGGATCGGGATCGGGATCGGGATCGAAAGAGAATAAAAGGATACCTGGACACGAAAAGCTTGATGTCTACCTCTGTGTGAAGG
>JAWLEX010000206.1:0-3204 GCA_041685835.1 Desulfatiglandales bacterium | reverse complement strand
TCTCGTAACGCCATGTGAAGATCCTCCCGTTACTCGGGTAGCCCGTTGGTAGCGTTCGAGATGGCCATTTCCAGGTCCTGAACCCCGAACGACTTGATGTGATAGTAAAAGATACGCTGCTGCCTGATCCTGCTCTCGAGCTCCGGAGTGTTGGTCTCCGCGCAGACTATTATGGGCAGGTTTCTTTCCATGTTCTTTATGACGGAGATGAGCTCGTAACCCTCCTCCTCCAGAAGCGATGCATTAAGCACCAGCACGTCCGCATGCCGGGTCTGCAGGGCCAGGAGCGTCTCCTTGAGGGAGCGAACCGATGCCACCTGGTATCCCTTGTCAGCCAGGTATGTCTCAAGCTCACCCGGCAGGGGGTCTTTTGGATCTGCAAACAGGATGGTCTTGGCTCTCCCCATCTGGTTTCCCATCCAACACTTTAAAGGCGATGAATCAAACGGGATTTCAGTGATCGCACGATTTAAGGGCAAGGAGCATGCCTAAACCGGAGATTGTGAAAAAGACTGCAATATCGGCAGGATGAGACAAACCCTCCCAATGCGGGAAATTTCGCCATGCGGCAATATGCCGCATCTCAAGGCCCTCAAAAGACCTATCTCCCTGATATAAATCAGCAAAAATAATAATGGGTAAAAATGCCCCACCTTGAGGCAAAACGCCTCCATCTGTTCCAGCCTGCGCATATTCATATATGCTTGACTTTCGGACCGAATGTGGTACTGTTTTTGGACTGGAGGAGAAAAAATGAATATTACAAACGATATTAAACCGGTTACTTATTTGAAATCACGGGCGGCCGATTTGCTCAATCAAATCAATGAAACGCATCGGCCTGTCATAATAACCCAGAACGGTGAACCTCGCGCCGTGCTCCAGGATCCCAGGAGCTATGAAAATATGCGTAATGCCATTGGTCTTTTGAAACTTATTTCAGCAGGGGAAGCCGACATCAGGGAGGGGCGAATGACGCCACAGGAAGACGTGTTCGATAAAATCGAAAGCACACTGAAAGAAAGTCAAAAGTGAGCAAAAAATACAATGTCAGATGGGCTGATATTGCGCAAAGTGATTTGAAACAAATAATTGATTTCATAGCGGTTGACAGCCCAAACAACGCACTGCGGATTCTAACGAAAATTAGGCAGAAAGCGTCAGACCTTTACACCTTGCCAGAGCGAGGCAGGATTGTGCCGGAGTTGAAAGATCAGGGCATACACATCTATCGAGAAATATTTGTTCCTCCCTGGCGAATTATTTACAGAATATCAAATGCAACTGTTTTTGTATTATCCGTGATAGACTCAAGACGCAACGTTGAAGATGTCCTGCTGAATCGATTTGTCGAATAAATGGTTTCCGGCAAGGCCGGTTCAAAACCCCGATCCCCTACGTTCGTTTCGTCCCCTTGGAAACTTCTGACATCCGAGGAAGTTGATGTTAGTTTTGGGAGAACTGAGAGCCCCTGTCACCTGCAATAATTTTCTTGAATTCAGCCCCTTTATCCTATAAAAGACAATAGATTCACCACGGAAACCCAAAGAGCAAGCTCGATTTCGGCTGGATAATCCAAACCAGGGCGCAACCCCGAAAGGATGTCCATGGCCCAAGCGACCGTTGCCACTCCCTATACGATGTCACCCGCTCCCTGCTGGATGAGCACCTCTCCGCCTGAACCGATTTCATCCACGGCACGCGACTTAACCGCTTAACCATATACAAACCCACATTCAGGAGGATGATGCTCAGAAGTCGAGAGGGCTTTTCTTTTCCTTGAGAGTCGTGGTCTTGATGGTGTGGGTGTAAATCATTGTGGTGCGCACATCGCTGTGCCCGAGCAATTCTTGAATGGTCCGAATGTCATAGTTTGCCTGCAGCAAATGACTGGCAAAAGAGTGACGAAAGGTATGTGCCGAGGCGCGCTTTGTCAGCCGGGCCTTTCTTACCGCCGCCCGGATCGCCTTTTGCACATGGGTTTCATGGAGATGATACCGGCGATAGGCGTTTTCCCCGGGCACAAAGGTCAGGGACTTGGCGGGAAAGAACCACTGCCAGGAAAGTTCCCTGGCTGCGTTCTTGAATTTCATTTCCAATCGGTTGTCCAGAAAGGCGCCGGCATAACGGGCCTTGAGGTCTTTCTCATGGAGGGCGATCACTGAATCCAGTTGAAGCTTCAGTTGAGGCAGGATTCTTTCCGGTAAAGGGACTGTGCGGTCCTTTTTGCCCTTGCCGTCATGAACGGTCAAGACCATGGTGTCGAAATTGAGATCCTGAACCCGGAGTTTGATTCCTTCGAAAAGGCGCAGCCCGCACCCGTACAGGAGCTTGGCCACCAGATCATAGGGAGGAAACAGAGAGGCAATTACACGGTCGACTTCCTCGCGGGACAATACAACCGGGATATAGGGTTTGCGCTTGGCCCTGGGGACGTCCTTGATCTCGCCGAACTCCCTTTTCAGGACATGCCTGAAAAAGAAAAGCAGGGCATTGAATGCCTGGTTCTGGGATGAGGCGGACACTCTGCGCTTGACCGCCAAATGGGTCAAGAACTCCTTGACGTCGGTCGAGGTGAGCAAGGCCGGGTTTTTGTTCCTGGTGAATCCTTTCAGCTTACGCCCCCAACTTGTGTAAGCTCGCAGGGTCTTGGGAGAGTAATGGCGAAGAGCTATTTCCGATTTCAGCCCGGCAAAAGCGGAATCCCAAACCGTGCCGTCAAGAGCCTCGGGCTTCCCTGGTTCCCGGATAGCGGGTACGGCGCTTTTTTTCAGGCCGCTGTCGGCGTTTTCGGCCCGGGTTTCACTTCCAGATGTCAAACCAACCGACTCAACATGTCCAGCAGCCTGCCTTTTTCTTTCATAAAAAGCTTTGCCCTCATTATGCGACAATTGCTCTGGACCGGATTGGACATGACCGGAACATCCATCATAAAATATGGAAATGGCGTGCGCGGCCTGATTACGCAGCTGGGCGGATTGTTTTTTCTCTGCCAGCTTATCCAGAAAGGGCGGCAGGCTTTTCCGGCTGGAGGGGTCATGCCGGTACTTCCGGCAAAAATCCCAATAATACCTCAGCCACTTACGGTAAAAGGGATAAAGCCGTTCAGGAATCGGCTCACCGGCCAACCTGGCGTCGAACGACACTCGCAACTCACGAGGGACATCGATCATGGCGGGATCCTATTATATTGTTTCCTGCTAA
>JAWLEX010000082.1:0-14056 GCA_041685835.1 Desulfatiglandales bacterium | reverse complement strand
CTCACAAAAAAAAGAGGCGGAGCATGTGCTCCGCCTCTTTCTGCTTTCCCGGTTTTATTGTCGGGCTTTTGCACACACTCAGGCCGTCCGGGTCCTCCCGGTAAAATAGATAAAATAAAAGCCCTGAGTGTGAGTGAAGATCATGATTAGTGACGAATCCCCGGCTGAATAGTTATTGTTCAAGCTATTATGTCAAATCAAATCCTTATGTCAATTGATTTTTTGAAAATGGTTCAACCGAGGTCCGCGCCGTAGACACTCTTCAGGAAGGCCCTGTAGGCCTCCCAGGATGTGTAAGGACCCATGGGGCTCTCATCCGGTTCAGGTTGAAAACCCCCGCACCCGGCCGCCGGCAGGATCAAAAGGACAATCAGCGCGATTCGTCCCATACGTCATACCCTGCTTCACGCCTGGTGCATGTGATTCACTCGTTCGGTTCCACCCAGACGATATGACTCTTGTTCAGGATGAGGACCTTGCCCGAACCGTCGCGCGTCTCCACATCGGTAAGCACCACAAAAGGCGACTCCGACCGCGTGAAGAGATCCGATACCCGGTCCTTTATGCCGATGTTTATCCTGCCCATCAGGGTCGAACCGTCCGTGGTCTTGATCGTGACCTTCTTGTATTCCTTTTTGAATGTCTCCACCGCCATGGGCTCGTCCTCCTTCCATCAGACGGCTTACCGGGGGCATGCGCTCTTTTGGATCGACCTCTGTGCCGGAACGGCCCGGGCTACATACGGCCGGGGCATTGAATTGATAACAGAGTATAAAGACTTTCTTGACGCATTGCAAGACATCGAAAAGGTGATCCACAGGGGTGTATCAGGCCCTGTCCGGCCGGGCGGCAACCACCCTTGCAAGTTCATTCGCATCCGAGACGTCCAGGTGCACATCCCTCTGGGGAAACGGGATCCCGATGCCGTGCTCTTTGAAACGGTCCCACACCTCCAGCAGTATCTTGCTCTGCACGTTCATGGTCCCGTTCTGAGGGTCCTCGATCCAGAACCTGAGCTCCAGATCAACGGAGTTGTCTCCGAACCCCACCAGGCGGCACACGGGCGCCGGATCGTCGAGGACCCGGGCCATGCCCCTGGCCGCCCCCACCACGAGTTCCATCGCCTGATGCGGATCCGCCTCGTAGGAGATCCCGATGGGTACTTTGAGCCGGATCTTCCGGTTGGAGAAGCTCCAGTTTATCACCTGTTGGGTGATGAGGTCCTCATTGGGAATCAGGAACTCCTTTCCATCCCTCGTCACCACGGAGACATAGCGGCCCCGAAGGTTGCTGATCCAGCCGTACACGTCCCCCATCTGGATCACGTCGCCGGGCTTGATGGACTTGTCGAGAAGCAGGATGACACCGCTGACGAAGTTTCCCACCACCTTCTGGAGGCCGAAGCCCACGCCGACACCCACGGCCCCGCTGAAGACCGCAAGGGCCGTGAAGTCGATGCCCACGCTGTTGAGTGCAACCAGGAAGATTACGGTGAAGAGCGTGATCTTGATGATCTTACTCAGGAGTACAGTGGTGGACGGGGTCAGGCCGGAGACGGTCCCCAGCTTCCGTTCAGCCGTTTCCCCGAGCCAGCTCCCTATGCGAAGCAGGGCCAGGAGCACAATCGCGGCCTTGAACAAGGAAAGCACGGTCAGGTGTACCTTGCCGATGCTGAACCCGAGGCCGTCCAGAAAGGCCAGTGCCGGGCCCAGCGCGCCCACGATGTGGAGAGCGGCCAGGACCCAGGCGGTTATGGCGATAAACCTGGACCAGGAGCGGTCCAGGAGCACTGACGAGAAGAGCCTTATGGTCAGCCAGGCCACCAGGAGGGTCTGAACGATGCCCAGGAAAAAGGCCTCTCCGCCCACCTGGCGCATCACAAGGGAGGCAATCCAGATCAGAACGATCACGGCGCCCACCGGAACGAGTTGAACGGCCCTGCGCACGAGCCGGTCCAGCCGGGTCCCGGACTTCAGCCGGCCTTCAATCCGGCCTTCGAGGTACCTCCTGACAGGCCGGCCGAGCAATGAGCCCACGGCCAGGGCAGCCAGGATCACCACCACCTGGACCAGCATGGCCGGCGCGAACACGCGTTCCACCAGCCACTGCCATCCCTCTGTGACCCATGTCAGAATCGTTTCCTGAGTCAGGATCTCGTTCATAATCTCTCCTTCAGGATAGAGGCGCAGGTTTACCTTCAGTCAATCCGCTCATGACCCCTGCGCCCGAATACCCGGCGGGCATTTCGGATCATACAGCAATCGATACCGGGTGGCAAATCTTCAGGAAAGTCCGCAACCGGAGAGGGCCATCGATCGAACGTGCTGGCGAACCCCGAGAGGCTGTGGTATGGGGATATTCTCGAATTATAAAATGAAATGCTTCTTCGGAGGACTGCATGGGACTTCTGAAGCTCTTTGCTGGAAAGACCCCGAAAGATCTGGAAACCAGGGGCGACGACCTTTTCGAGGCCGGAGAATACGGGCTGGCCAAGATGGAGTATGACAAGGGCCTGGACAAGTGCCGCAAGAAATCTCCCCGGGACATGGAACAGGAAAGGCGCCTTGCTGACAAGGCCCGCAGGTCCCGCGAGGCCCTTGCCCTGCAGCACAAGCAGGAAGGCCTGGAGATCCTGGAATCCGACTATGACGAGGCTGCAGAGGAGTGCTTCCTGCTCGCCCTGGCGCTCACAGAGGACCCGGAACTGGTCCGGGAGCTCGAGGCCCTTCTCGACCGGACCCGGCAGCGCAGGAAGCTGGAAGTCGTCCCTCCGGATCCCGACGCCGACCTCTTCGAAGAGGAGGGCGGTGAAACCGACATATCGCCTGACATTGACGAAATCTTTACGGCCCTTTTGAGTCCGCTGCCCGTGCAGATCCGAAAGGCCTTTTTGAGCTATGGCGAGGCGTTCAAGGAAGGTTATGTGGCGCTCAACGAGGGCCGTTTCGAGCGGTCCGCCGAGCGCCTTCAGGAGGCCCTGGAGGAGAACCCCGGAGGGGACCGCATACTCCCGGAACTCGCCACGGCTTATCTGAACCTGGAAATGCATACCGAGGCATGGGACCTGGCCGAGTCTTTTCTGAAAGCACATCCTGATGAACTGCAGGGTTACCATGTCCTCTCCGAAGTCCTGTGGGCCCTGGGCCGGTACGATACCGCAATAAAGCGGCTGGACGCAGCCCCAGCCTCCCTTGAGGGGAGCCTGCCCTTGCTGCTCCTTCGAGGTGAGACCCTGCTCAAGGCCGGACACCCGGACGAGGCCGAACTCCTTTACAAAGAGTTCCTCGACACCGAGGGCTTCAACCCTGAAACGGCCCGGGCCCTGGCCGGGGTTTACGAGGCCATGGGCAGAAAAGAGGAGGCCCGGGACATGTACGGCAGGCTCCTCAACGAGTGCAGCACCTGCGCCGGACCGAGCGATCCCTTCCCAAAGAGCCGTTTCGCCCTCTTGAGTTTCGAGCTCGGGGAGCGCACTCCGGCACTTCTGAAGATTTTTATGTCGCTGGTCCGGGAGGACCCTGAGAAACAGGCCGATTACTACGACAAGATCAACAGTATCCAATCCGCCATTTAAACAATGGGGTCATTATCACTCCTGCCTGAGGCTGAAGGTGTAGCCCACGCCGTATACCGTTCGAATCACCTCCCGGTCTCCGAGGTATGAGGCGATCTTCTTCCGCAGGTTCTTGACGTGTGTGTCAATGGTGCGGTCATACCCTTCATAGGTGTACCCCTGTACCCGGTCCAGGAGTTCCTGCCGCTGGAAAACCCTGTTGGGATGGGCAATGAGGGTCTTGAGGAGGGCAAACTCGTTGGGAGTGAGATCAAGGTCTTTATCGGAAACAGTCACGCGGTGGGTGTCTTCGTCCAGCGCAAAGGGGCCGGCATGGATTCGACGCGGCGGTTCCTGAGGGCGGGCCCTTCTAAGCACAGCCCGGACCCTCGCCACCACCTCCCTCGGGTTGAAAGGCTTGCACACGTAATCGTCCGCCCCTACCTCCAGCCCGATCAGGCGATCCACGTCCTCCACCCGGGCCGTTACCATGATGACGGGGACGTTGCTCGTCTTTCGAATCTCCCGGCAGACCTCCAGTCCGTCCGCACCCGGCAGCATAAGATCCAGGATGATCAGGGCGGGGACACCCTTGCGAAACTCCTCCATAGCCCGGTCGCCCCGGTCCATGCAGGTCACCCGGTACCCCGCCTGGGCCAGGTAGTCTCTCAAGAGATGCGCAATTTTCGGCTCGTCCTCAACTATCCAGATATGCTCTTCGGCCATGTCCCCAGCCTCCGGCCCCTCAGTGATTCCCGGTCCGAAGAGGCAGAGTGACGGTCATTCTGAGCCCTCCGGTCCCGGCACGGTTTGCGCTTATCCCGCCCCCATGGGCCTCTGCGATCCGTCTGGCGATGGAGAGTCCCAGCCCGCTGCCTCCCAGGGCGCGGCTGCGGGACTTCTCAACCCGAAAAAGCCTGTCGAACAGCCGGCCCAGGGCCTCATCGGGCACACCGGGCGCCGAGTCTTCGAAAGTGATCTCGAGGCTGTCCCCGCGCCTCAAGGCACGGATGTCAAGGGTTCCGGGGGCATCAGTGTACTGCAGGGTGTTCTGAAGCAGATTGGAAAACACCCGCCCCAGTTGTTCCTCATCCCCTGTCACGGCCGCGGACTCGGCCCCTTGGGCGTCCAATCGAACAGCGATTCCAGCCCGGTTCATGGGCTCTCGAAACGCCTCCACACGCCGGCGAAGGATTCGGGCAGGCTCGATCCGGTCACGCCGAATCGCCAGGCCTTCCGAATCGGCCAGGGACAGGAGGTGCAATGCCTCCACGAGCTTGGCCAGGCGGTCGACCTCCCCCTGCAGGGAATCCACGGCCTCGGGGGTCAGCGGCCGGACCCCGTCCTGAAGGGCCAGAAGCTCCCCCTGCAAAATGGACAGGGGGGTGCGAAGCTCGTGTGAGATATCGGATATCCACTGCCGGCGCATGGTCTCGTAGGACTCCAGGGTTTCAGCCATTCGATTGAAGTCATCGGCCAGGCGGCCCAGCTCGTTTCGGGACTGCACCCGGATGCGGACGTCGAAACGCCGGGATGCGAGGGCCTGTGTCCCTTCCATCAGTTTTTGAATGGGGACCAGGAACCGCCTGGAGAGGAGGACCGTGAGCACCACCGCCAGGAGAAACACGCCCCCGCCCAAAAAGTAGAACATCCTGTATTGCTGCTCCAGGAACGCCACCTCCAGGGGAGACCATTTCAAGGGCCGCATGCTGAGTCCCAGCCACCCAACGGTCTCGCCGTCGACATTCAGTTTGATAAGGTTCTCGGGGCCCTCCTCGCCGCGATGCCCGGCCAGGAGTTGCCTGTTCTCGTCCAGGAGAAAAAGCCACGGCTGCGGGCGGTTCCTTTCCCGTTTCTTCCTTTGACCGGCCGGTTCCCCGTCATCAGGAGCATCATCCTCCTCCACGTCACCATCGTCCGCCCTTTCCAGCTCGCGCGCTGCATCCACCAGGGCATGCCATGCGTCCGGATCACCGCGAAGGCGATCCCAGCCCTGCCCTTTTGCATGTTCCTGCTCCAGCAACAGGCCCATGTACGGCAATCTCTGGAGTTCCTTCTTGTGGACGTAGTCGCGAAAACCCACATAGGAAAAATACCTGAGCCCGCCGATGGTCAGAATCACCAGGACAAGTGAGGCCAGAAGAAAGGCCCCGAATATCTCGAAGGAAAGTCTCGTTCGCATGCCCACCTCGATTACCATGCCGAAACCAGCCCATGAAATGTAATATATCTAACGGAGTTTTTCAAGTTTTTTCAGGATCTTCGCTGCATTATCACACTTCCTTCACAGGTTCTTCACAAGCCCGGCCGGCCCCGGTCCTTTTTCCACAGCATTCCCAGAATCCCTTCATATTTTCTTCACAATGGCATCCTATGCTGGAACTCAAAAGGCGCCCGGAGAATAGACTCCCGGTGCCGTGTCAACCGGTTGCCGTGCCCTGCATGCGGCACGGCCCGAAAAAAGGAGGGACGACATGAAGATTACCAGGCATTCTGCGATCAAAAGGATGGGCCTCATGGGAACGGGCATGTTTGCCCTGACCCTTATCCTGTTCTCGGGAGTAGCCTGCGCAGGCCCCCGCCACATCGACGGCAGGCGGGTGGAACAACGCAGACCCGCCGCCGTACGAACCCTGCCGCGGCGTCACACCGTGCACCGCGTGGGTCCCAGGACCGTCTACCATCATCGGGGCACATTTTACCAAAGAGGGCGTTCCGGGTACGTAGTAGTGCAGCCGCCGATCGGCATAGTGATACCCGCACTGCCCTCCGGCTTCAGCATCACGGCCTTCGGAGGAAACACCTTTTTTTCCTTCGGACAGGTCACTTACCAGCGTTGTCCCAAGGGCTATAGGGTCGTGGAGCGACCAAGACATCACCGGCCGTATAACAAGTCGTATAACAACAGGTCATACAACAGGTCGCATAACAAGTTGTATAAAAGATCATATAAAAGGTCACATAAAAGACCCCCGTTCAGTTCCCGGAAACGCCGGTAACGGCGAGGGCACCGGGACCGACGAGGACGCGGTCACCGGGGATGGAGATGCGGGGACAACAAGGCCCTTACCACGCCCCGGACCTTCACCTGTTTCCAGGCCGGGAGCTATCTGGACGCCTCCGGAAACAGCTTTCCGGAATGGGGCTGGTGGGAGGACACGTCTGGAGGCGCGGATAAGGGGAAAATCGGTCAGGGCCCTGACGGGGATTTTTGTGCGGCCAGACCGTTCACCTGAGCGGTTCCGGCATCGTTGACAGGGATGGGACGTTCGACATCGACAATCTATCCGGGACCCTTTCCGGCCACGCAACCCAGGATAATCCGAATCGTCCCCTGACAAAATCCCAAACGTCCCTGAACAGGCCTGTCTTTCAATTCCTCATGCCAATAAGTGCCGCAGCGCAACCGGCGTGTTGGATGAGTTCTTGAATTATTCAAGGACATCCCCTCGTTTCACATCCCCTCGTTTCATATTCAGCCCTGGAAAATGCCTGTGTTTTTTGTATGCGTTATAATACAATTCAGGACATCACTTCTTTCTTTGAATACTGTATTTTCAGATGTATTTTTAACAATCTGATATACTTATAAAATCCATGATTGACGGTCTTTCAAAAACCCGGCCGGCCGCCGCCGGCAAGGCCGTGACCCGGTGGAACGACAGGGACGGATACCCTGGTCCCGGGCATTTTACGACTCCATCATTTTTCGAGTAGACAACAATGGGTACCAGGAGAAGGTTTTTTTGATGGCACGAAAAGTATTTTATGGCTGGTGGATCGTTCTTGCAACCAGCCTGATCCATTTTTGGGGTGCGGGCACCTTTTTCTATGCCTTTACGGCGTTTTTTAATCCCCTTGTGGCGGAATTCGGCTGGAGCTACAGCGCGACATCCTTGGCAGCCTCCATACGCAGCATCGAAGGGGGAATCGCATCGCCGCTGGTCGGACTGGCCGCCGATCGTTTCGGAGCCCGCAGGTTGCTGCTCTTTGGGAGCATAGTTTCCGGGTTGGGGTTCGTGCTTTTCAGCCGGATCGAGTCTCTGGTGGGCTTTTATGCCGTCTTCCTGTTTCTATCCATCGGGAGCAGTTTTTTGTTTCCGGTACCGGGCTGGACCGCCGTGGCCGGCTGGTTTATCAGAAAGCGGGGAACCGCCCTCGGTATCCTCTCCGCGGCCATCGGTCTGGGTGGAGGCTTGATCTACCTGGTCAACGCACTGATCGCTCAATATGGATGGCGCACATCGCTTGTGGTTATCGGTGTCGGAATGTGGGTAATCGGCATCCCTTGTTCCCTCCTGGTGCGGCACCGCCCCGAGCCCTATGGCCTGGCACCGGACGGGGAAAAACTCTCCGCCCCTGAAAACCGCGGGGGTGATCGTCCCGCCGGCGCCGGTTCTGCAACTGATGAAAGTTTCAGCCTCGGAAGGGCTATTAGAACGCAGGCCTATTGGGGAATCGCCCTTGCCGTGACTGTCTCGGCGGCAAGCATTCATGCCGTCGTTGTCCACGTGATGCCACACCTTATCAGCGTTGATTTCACCCGGAAGGACGCGAGCCTTGCTGCATCTCTTATCGTGTTCGTGAGCATCATAGGACGGTTCGGTATGGGCTGGTCAAGCAACCGGATAGACAGCCGCAAGCTGTTAGCGTTCTCGTTTTTACTGCAAGCCGCTGGTTTGATTCTCCTGGCAGGGGCAAGAAACATCTGGTGGGTTATCGCCTTCGTCGTTACGCTCGGCCCCGGTTACGGGGGAATAATCACCTTACGCCTGATCCTGCAGGCCCAATATTTCGGCCGGAAGGCCTTCGGTGCCATACAAGGCTCCTTTATGGCAGTCATGATGGTGGGTACGGTCATCAGCCCTCTCTTGACCGGTATGTGTTTTGATCATTTTGGTAATTATCGTTTAGCCTGGCTCATAATGGCTGCCTCACATATCATCATCATCCCCCTGATCTTGAGAATCAAGATACCAGCTTCGCAAAAGGCCTGAGGATTCCGGAATTCCCTACAATCCGTTATCCTTGTATTTCCTGTAGAGACCCCGAAATTGATGATAGGTGATGCCCAGCAAACTCGCCGCCTGTCTCTGATTGTACCGGGTCCGCTCGAGGGCCCTTCGAAGCATCTGGGTTTCGAGGTCGCAAACGGCATCTCGAAGAGGCATATCAAAAAAGCGGGCCATAAAATCCCCTTCCTTTTTTGATTCTTCAGCAGTGATTTCCTCTTCAGCCGGTCTTGATGGCCCGGACGAAATCTCAAATGGATCGAACACTATCTCGGTTATCAGGGAAGAATCAGTCCTGTAGACCGCGCGCTCCACAACATTCTTTAATTCACGGATATTCCCCGGCCATGAATAGCGCTCCAGTGCCTCCATCGCCTTCGCGCCGAATGCCGCGGGCTCTTCCCTTCCCAGTTCCATGGACATCCTGGCGGCAAAATGCCCGGCAAGGATGCGGATGTCTTCGTGCCTCTCCCTGAGCGGCGGCAGGGAAATGACTTCGAAGGAAAGCCTGTCAAGCAGGTCCCGCTTAAAGGTCCCTTTCTCCGCCATGGCGGGAAGGTCGGCGTTTGTGGCCCCGATTATCCGCACATCAACCTCAATGGACCTGGAACTGCCGACCCTCTCAAAACCGCCGTACTCAACCACCCTGAGTATCTTTTCCTGCACCTCCAGCGGAATGGACCCTATCTCGTCAAGAAACAGGGTCCCGCTGTTCGCCGCCTCAAAACGGCCCGTCCGCCGCGCCTCGGCTCCGGTAAACGCGCCCCGCTCATAACCGAAGAGCTCGGATTCTATGAGGGTGGGTGCAAGGGCCGCACAGTTCAGGGCCACAAGGGGCCCCTGCCACCGGCTCGAAAGATAGTGAAGCCTTGCCGCCGCCAACTCCTTGCCCGTGCCCCTTTCGCCGACGATCAAGACAGGCCGGTCTATTGTGGCGGCCCTCGACAGCCTCTCCCTGAAGACAAGAAAGGCCTCTGACTGCCCTATGGCCTCGGGGAGCCTTATGGCATGATCTCCATGACGATCATCCTGCTCATCCAGTATGTCCTGTGACTGGTTCATATCACTTATTCTTGGTAGATTTCAACACTAATCGGTTTATTTTACCAATATGCCCATCTTGTGTCAAGGGAGCAAGTACCTGTTTTTCTGGCTCTTTGAAACTTTTCCCCGTTTGGCACGGTTAATGCCTCCTGCTTCAGGTCAAATTCCGTATCAAAAAGCCATTCAACACTTTTGGGAGGTTTACACCATGGGCATCTTTACAAGATTCAGGGACATAATAAGCGCCAACATGAATTCCATGCTCGACAAGGCGGAAGATCCGGAAAAACTGATTCGCCTCATGATCCGGGAGATGGAGGACACGCTGGTGGAACTAAAGGCCTCCTGCGCCGCATCCATGGCCGAAACCAGAAAAGCTGAGAGATTGCTTGAAGAAGCAGATAAAAAGGTAAAACAGTGGGGACAACGTGCAACGCTGGCCGTCCAGAAAGGCCGGGATGACCTTGCCCGTGAGGCACTCACGGAAAAGAAACGTTACAGCGAACGCCTGATCGCCCTTGAAAATGATGTTGACGAGTGCCGCGCCCTCACCGATCAATACCAGGAAGACATCAGGCGGCTTGAAGAACGCCTCACAACAGCACGCGAAAAACAGAGGGTGCTTGTCCAACGCCATGTTCATGCCGCCAAGAAAAAAGAGGCCGAAAAAGAGATCCGCCGGGCCGACGGCATGGATGCCGTGCGCCGATTCGAGGCCTTTGAACAGAGGATCGTGCGAATGGAGGCGGAGGCCGACCTTGTTAACTTCGGGCGAAGCAGCTCTCTGGAGCAGGAGTTCAGCAAGCTCACGGTGGACGAGGATATTGAAAGAGAGCTTGAATCACTGAAATCTTCTCTTCCGAGAAGAGAAGAGTCGCCCCCAAAAGAAGGCTGATGCCATTAGGAAACACGGGCTTGAAGGACTTTGGCCTTTTTATAAATGCGGCACCGGTGTTATAAAGGGTAGAGAATAAGAACCAGCTCATGCCAACCCGGATTCAGTGAGGATCTCTAATGCACGGCGCGTTCGTTCTCTCAATCATTTTCAGCGGTGTCATCCTTGTCCTGGTGATAATCGGAAGCACGGTTTTATTGGGCATGAAGATAATCAAAGGCGGGATTTCTTCAAAAGGTGGACGGGCCGAGGCTGAACAAGCCAGGATCATTCAGGAAGTCTACGAAGGCCTCAACCGGATGGAAACACGGGTAGAGGCACTGGAAACCCTCCTGATGGAACGAGAAGGAAAGGACAAAAGATAATGAAACGATTTGATCAGATATTTCGCGGCGGACTCTACCGCTCCCGCAGGGGGGCGATCCTGGGTGTCTGCAGGGGGTTTGCCGAGTATTTCGATTTTTCGGTATTCTGGACTCGCGCCATCGTCGTCGTTCTGTTATTCCTCAGCGGCTTCTGGCCTATCACAGGGCTTTATTTCCTTGCGGCCCTCTTGATGAAGCCGGAGCCTGTAATACCAATCGAGACCGAGGACCATCAGGAATTCTATGACAGCTATGTCCATTCCAGCCATGGGGCGGTCAACAGGCTCAAGAGGCGCTTCGACAGCCTGGACAAAAGGGTCCGGCGAATGGAAGATTCCGTGACAACGAGGGAATTCGACTGGGACAGGCGCCTCAACTCAGACGCATAACGAGAAGGAAAGGGATTTTCCACCGCATGCCACGGACCCTAAACCGGCGGGGCTGGAACGCGATACGCTTTTTTTTGAGAGGTCGTGAGGCTTCCTCTGAGGCATTGACACACGGCCGGTTGTCGGAGTAATCTCCCCTCGCAAATCAGATACCATCACCCTTTCTAAGTCCGCCTTAGGGCAAAGAGCTCAGACAGTCAACCAGAATATTCCCGATCGGGAACAATAGCTGGATGGCTCACGCCGGCATTCACACACCGAACCAAGTGCGGACGCCCTTGAACATATCCTTTTTTACACCTCTTTTTCAGCCTGCTTTTTCACCCTCTTCTTCTTTGTGGGTTTCGGAGCATTCTTTTCTTCTTCGAAGCGCTCCTCACGGCAGATGTTCTGCCAGATCCGCCCCTGGATTTCTCGACTGGCGGGAAGCCGCTCCCTGGTTTTTACGTATTCGAGCACCATCCGGTCCCCATTCAACTCGATCACATCGTACTCGCCGTTCCGGTTCCTATATCGCTCTCCCACTTCAAACATGACATCCATTGAGTTCTCCCCTGCCTGATTTCACGGCCCACACGGCCGTTTTGGTTCAGCAGCCATCCGCGGCTTGCGGATCCCTGTTTTTGGAAGTATTCCACCGTCTCGTGCGGTTCGTCTTCCCCGAACCCGCCCTGTTCGACCGCCATGCTCCTGCAAAAGCCGCTTCCAGCAGTCCGCGTCGAAACCCCAATATAACACATTAAATTATTTTATGTTTTTTTACCGATTCATCTCCTGTGCCAGCTGATCGAAAAAGCCGTTCTATCGGTCAAACACCTCCCTAATTTTGCGTGACAGTTCCTCCATGGCAAAAGGCTTCTGGATGAATCCTCCACATCCACTATCCATGATTTCCTTTGCCAGCCCGTTGATGCTGTAACCGCTGGAAAGGAGGACCTTCACATCCCCATCTATCGCTTTCAGGCGATCATACGCCTCCCCGCCACCCATGCCGGGCATGATCATGTCCAGTATGACGAGGTCGATCTCTTCCTTATGTTTGCTGTAAACATCCAGGGCCTCCTGGCCGCTGCGGGCGACAAAGACCCGATAGCCCAGTTTTTCCAGAATCATTCGGCCCACCTCGAGGATCATGTCCTCGTCGTCCACAAGGAGGACAGTGCCGCACCCATACTTGATCTCTCGCCGGTCAGGTATGGGGCCCTGTTCCACTGCCTCCTTTTCAGAGGCGGGAAGGTAGATGTTGAAGGTGGTGCCGATTCCCTTTTCACTGTAAACATTAATGAAGCCGCCGTGGTTCTTGATGATGCCATAGACCGAGGCAAGGCCCAACCCGGAGCCTTGCCCCTTGTCCTTCGTGGAGAAGAACGGGTCGAAGATCCTCTTGCGAACAGAATCATCCATACCGGTCCCCGTGTCCGTCACCGAGATCTTGACGTATCTCCCTGGAATGATCGCGAAAGGCTTGACGTATTCCTTGCCCAGGGTGACATTTTCGGTCCGAACATAGAGAGTGCCTCCGCCTGGCATGGCCTGCCAGGCGTTCACGTATAGGTTGAGGAACACCTGGCGCATCTGGCCCTGGTCCACTTCCACGGTCCAGAGGGCCCTTTCATATTTTTCAATAACACTGATCTCCTTTCTGGTCAGACCGAATATCCTGCTCTCATGCCTTATGAGAGCATTGAGGTCAACAGATTTTACCTGGTACTTGCCTCCCCTTGCAAACCCCAGGAGATCCCTGGTCAATTCCGTGGCGCTCTTTACGTATTCCTTGATTCCCTTGAGGTGTTCATAGTCAGGTGTGGAAGGATCCTTGTCCATCATCATCAGGGAGGCGCGCCCTTGAATCCCCATGAGGACATTGTTGAAGTTGTGGGCGATGCCTCCGGCCAGCGTGCCGATTGCCTCCATTTTCTGCGCCTGGGTCAACTGGGCATGGAGTTTTTTCACCTCCCTCTCGGACAATATCTTAGCGGTCACGTCACGACCGGTGCCGGTAATGTAGGGGTCTCCCTCCTCGGGATAGACCATGGAACTGCGGTACTCCAGGTAGATTTTCTTGCCTTCTCTGGTGAAGTAAACACTCGTTCCTTCGTGGTATCCGTCTTTCTTGATTTTCTTCAGGTATTCGCTTTCAAAGGCTTGGGCAAACTCAGGTTTCATGAAATCCGATACCCGCCTGCCGACCAGCTCTTTCTGGTCATAGCCGAACAGCCTGCAAACGGCAGGGTTAACGGAAAGGAAGCGTCCATCGAGGTCCTGGGTGTAAATAACATCACTGATGGAGGCAAACAGGTCCCTGAAACGCTTTTCTGATTTTCTTAACCTCTCCTCGCTCGAGCGCAACGCCTCCTGCGTCTGCTTGCTATCGGTGATGTCCCTCAAGGTTCCAATGTATCCCTTGGTGGAACCGTCCTGATTCCTCAATACCGTAGCCGAGTCCAGGCAGACGATCTCAGACCCGTCCTTTTTGATCAAACGGATTTCCTTGTCCTTTATGAAACCCTTTTCATACAACTCCCTTTTTTCCTCTTCACGCTGTGCCGGATCCGCGTGATGGTCGGCCACGTCTATCCTCTTGAACTCCTCCCGGGGATATCCCAGGAGTTTCAAGCCTGCGTCGTTCATGTCGATCAGTTTACCTTCCGGCGTGGTGAAGTAGATCACGTCTCGCGCCTGCTCGAACAGGATACGATAGAGCTCCCCGCTCTCACCCAGAGCCTCTTCCGCCTGCTTACGCTCCGATTCAGCTTTCTCCAATTCCCTAACCCGCTGCTGCAGTTTCTCATAGGTCG
>JAWLEX010000081.1:0-14162 GCA_041685835.1 Desulfatiglandales bacterium | reverse complement strand
TCTCTTTCGATTGCGATCCCGATCCCGATTTCGATTTGGATTATCCCAACATCAATACTTTTTGTTTTTTCTGACAGCTTTTCAGGAGTAAGGCACTGAGGAGGTCATTATGAAGCGTGGAAAGTTACTGGTAGCGGCGGTCGTGGCCCTGGCCCGAGTTTCCTACTTATTTCGGGCATAAAGGTGTAACCCATTGAAAGTGAAAAGGAAAGCCCTTATCCGGGCCTATGCCCTAAAGTGGAATCCAACATGAATTCCACAAGGGGGGTATGGCCATGGAGCGGCTGGAATCGAAGAAGGTCAACGGACGCACCTATTACTACTACTCCGAGTGGGGATGGAAAGACGGCAAGTGTCGGCGTATATGGCAAAAATATTTGGGAAAACCCAAAGACATCGTACAGGCCGTCCAAGGCGGTGGCCCACCTCCGCTCTATGCCGAGGTCTTTCAGTGGGGGCTTCCTTGTGCATTGTGGAAAGAGGTTTTGCGGGCTCGGGTCGTGGAGGAGACCGATGCGCTATGCCCTAAGCGGGAGCAGGGATTGAGCACCGGACAATACATGGCCGTTGCTGCCGTGAATCGGGCAATCCGCCCCAAGAGCAAACGCTCGATGTGGGAATGGTTTTCACGGACGGCCCTGCTTCCCGCGCTTATATCGTATCTGGCCCTGTTTTATGTGGTGCACATGGAGGCCCTTAAACTCAACCTCAAGGCCATTCCCAGAAAGGACCTCCCACTGTTTTTCAGGACGTTTATTCGAGGATGCTACTTCCTTATCCCCCTGGGGGTCCTGATCATCTATCTGGTGGTCTTGAGGCGGTCTCCTATCACAGCCGCCCTTCTGGCGGTGGAATCCCTCATTGTCATCATGCTGATTCAGAGGCCTGTCATGGTTTTTCTGAAGGTGGGAACGGAGCGCAGGAACGGCACCCTGGATCCCTCAGTGGATTTCAAGGCCTCCGTTTGGGCCGCCTTTCTGGAGGGGCTCGGCGATATATGGAACGGCCTGATCGGCGGAGCCAGGAACATGGTTGCCGTAGGCGTGGCAACGGCAACTGCGGGAATCATCGTGGGCGTGGTGACCATAACCGGCATGGTGGGCAGATTCATCATTCTCATTGACACCATATCCATGGGCAACGTGGTGCTCATGCTCATTTTTACGGCAATGACATGCCTTATTCTTGGCATGGGAATGCCTACAACCGCCAATTACATTATTATGGCCACCCTTACCGCACCGGTGATTGTCAAGCTGGGCGGGGATGCCGGCCTGGTTTTCCCGCTCATCGCGGCCCACCTCTTTGTTTTCTATTTTGGAATCCTGGCGGACGATACCCCCCCTGTAGGGCTTGCAGCATACGCGGGCGCCGCCATTGCCCGTTCCGACCCTATACGGACCGGCATTCAGGGATTTACATATGACCTGCGCACCGCCATTCTGCCCTTTATTTTCCTGTTCAACAACGAACTGCTCATGATCTCCGGGCTGACGGACACGGGCCGCGTCATCTGGCTGAATGATCCGCTGCTGATCGGATGGGTATTCTTCTCCGGGCTCATTGCCATGTTCGCCTTTGCCTCCATGTTGCAGGGGCAGCTGGTTGAGCGCTGCAACCTGCTCGAAAGGCTCGTTCTCCTGGCCATAGCCGCTTCCACCTTCAGGGCTGCCACCATTGAAGCCTATATTCCCTTGTTGGGGCCCAGGACCATCCAGGTAATCGGAGTTTGCACGTACTTCGGCATGATTGCGTATCAAAAGCTCCGTCGTCGTCCTTTTATGAATCACATGCCGGGCAAGCAATTATAGAATATTGAAATCACTAAGGAGGCTAGCAGAAATAAATTGGACAAAATTGCGCTCAGATTTGGGTCATATTTGGCTGCGGCGATTGAGCAAAACCGCAGGCGTAGCTGGACTACGTCGAGGATTTTGCGATTGAGCCGCAGCCGAAGATGGCCTGAAGATGAGATGCAAGATGTTCAAGTTATTTTTGCTAGCCTCCTAAGGAGAATATTTGATGTACCGGTCGCTTGACAAGGTATTCAATCCCCGCTCCATTGCCGTTATCGGGGCCTCCGAAGTCCCCGGCAAGGCGGCGGAAAGAAGGACAAGGAGCCTGATCGAGGGAGGCTACAAAGGCGATATCTACCTGATCAATCCCAAGAGGTCCGAACTTTTCGGCAGAAAGGCCTATCCCGGTGTTACGGCCGTGGAAAAAGAGGTGGACCTGGTAATGATCGTGGTCGCGCCGAGGTTCCTTGTGCCTTCGGTCGCAGACAGCATCAAGATGGGCGCCAAAGGGATCATCATCATTACCGCGGGCCTTGGGGAAAGCAGTGAGGAAGGCAAGAAGATCGAAGCGGAAATCATGGCTGAAGCAAACAAGACAGGGACCTATGTGATCGGGCCCAATTGCAGCGGCATGTTCAGTGCATCGGCCGGCATCAACCTCCTGGGCGTTCCCCGCCTCAATATGGGATGGGTCTCCGTCCTCGCCCAGAGCGGAAACGTGATAGACTCCCTCACCCACTATGCCGGGGTAAGAGGCGCCGGGTTCAGCAAGATCATCAGCCTCGGAAATGCCATCGGCGTCAGTTTTCCTGAATATATCGATTACCTGAAGGACGACCCCGAAACCAAAGCAATCATGATCTATCTGGAGGGCATAAAGGACGGAAACAGGCTGATTCAGGTGGCCAGGGAAACGGCTAAAGTGAAGCCGGTCATCGCCCTCAAAGTGGGAAGATCCAAGGCGGGTGCAAGGGCCGCCGCCTCTCACACGGGATCGCTTGCAGGTGATGACCTCATTGTGGACACCGCGTTCCGGCAGGCCGGCATCGTGCGGGTCTCCAACGTTGACGAGCTTTTTGACACGGCCCACGCATTCAGCACATGCCCCTTACCGGGAGGCAACCGTGTGGCCATCCTTTCCGAAGGGGGGGGCGACAACTCCATTGCAGCAGACAACGCCGAGACCCAGGGCATGGAGGTTCCCTTGCTCTCCAAGGCCACCCAGGAAAAAATGAAGCCCTTTCTCCTCGAGGGGATGCCCGCTTCCAACCCGATCGACTATGGAGGTACGGCCGAGGAGAACCCCCACATGATCACGGAGTGCGTCAAGGTGTGCCTCGAGGACGACCAGGTGGACGGGGCTTACATTACCGGTTTCTTCGGCGGATTCAAGGATATCATCGCCCCCCATGTGGCGGAGCTCGAAGAACAGACCTCCAGGGACCTTCTGGACCTCGTACGCAAAACGCAGAAACCCGTCTTTGTTCACACCAGCTTTGCAAGGCAGCCCATCAAGTCGCTCGACATCCTGAAACAAGGCGGCGTTCCAGTGTTCGAGTCGTCCGAGAGGACTGCCAGGTGCCTGAGTGCATTAATGAAATTCAGCCTCAACCGGAAGAAGTTCGAGGCCATGAGGCCCCTGGAAGCTAAAGCCCGGGAGCTTTCTTCGGTAAAATCCCTTTTCAACGAGGCGCGGGAGGATAATAGAGACAGCCTGCTGGAGACGGAATCCAGGGAGCTGCTCGAGAGCTACGGCATGGTCCTGCCAAGAAGCGGGCTTGCCGAAAACGCCGCGCAAGCCGCCGAGAAGGCCTCAAAGATAGGGTTTCCCGTGGCCATGAAGGTGGTTTCACCCGATATCCTCCACAAATCCGATGCGGGTGGGGTAAAGCTCAATGTTGCCGATAAAGAGGCCGCGGCCGCGGCCTTTGATGAGATCCTGGAGAACGCCCTGAAGGTAACTTCCAGGAAACGGGTCCCGGGCGTCATGTTGTCGCCTATGGCTCCCAAAGGACAGGAGTGCATCGCCGGAATGATCAGGGACCGGCAATTCGGTCCTGTGATCATGTTCGGGCTCGGAGGGATCTTTGTGGAGGTGCTGAAAGACGTCTCTTTCCGGGTCGCTCCTCTCAGCGAGGAGGACGTAGATGAGATGATCCATGAGATCAAGGGGTATAAGATTCTAACAGGAATACGAGGAGAAGGACCAAAGGACATCGGGGCCATAAGAGACATCCTCGCCCGGCTCAACGAGATCGCTTTGGACAACCCCGAGATCCTGGAAATCGACCTGAACCCGGTGATCGTGCATGAGAAGGGGGCGTCTGTTGTGGATTCACGAATCATTCTGACCGGGGAATAAAAAGGGGAATGAATATGGATTTTGAGTGCATCATATACGAGAAAAATAAAGCCGAAGGAATAGCTGTCATCAAGCTGAACAGGCCGAAGGTCATGAACGCCATGAACAAGCGGCTCTGGCTTGACTTTCAGGCGGCCCTCGAGGACGTTAAAAACGATACGGACATGAAGGCCCTGATCATTACAGGTGAGGGACGGGCCTTTTCCACCGGCGCGGACTTAAAGGAGTCAAAAAACCGGACCGTGGAAGAATACCGGGATTATCTTGTGGAACTCCAGGAAACATCGAGGAAAATCATTCGATTCGAAAAACCGACCATCGCCGCCATCAACGGCTATGCCCTTGGATCAGGCTATGAACTGGCCCTGGCATGCGACATTCGCATCGCCGCCGATGAGGCGCAGATAGGCTCTCCGGAGGCCAGGGTGACTTCCTCCGTTACCGGCGGGGCCATGAGGCTCGTGCAGGACCTGATCGGTCCGGGCAAGGCGAAAGAGCTTCTTTTCACAACTGATTACATCGACGGAAAAGAGGCCGAAAGGATCGGCCTGGTGAACAAGTCGGTACCACTTGACTCCCTCATGAAAGAGGCAGGGGAAATGGCCGCCAAGATCGCCAAGAACTCATCCTTTTCCATCACCATGATCAAGAGGGGACTGAACATGGCGCGTGGAGAGGTGAGCCTGGAGGCGTTGATGGACTTTGAGGTCGAGGCGTGTCTTGCCTGCGTGTTCACCAAGGAGAGGCAGGAGTCTTTGAAAACCTTTGAGGAGAGAAAGAGGGACTGATTTCGGGGCATTCAACACTCCGGCCTATGCGCCCTGAGGCGGCGGGCCGACGGAATTGCCTTCTCCCACAGGCAAGTAAACCCGAAAGGTGCTTCCCCGGCCCGGCACGCTGCTGACGGAAATCTCCCCCCCGTGGGCCAGGGCGATGGAGCGGGCGATACTGAGCCCCAACCCGTAACCGCGCTCGGACAGGACATCCGGAGAGCGGTAAAAGGGCTGAAAGATACCCTCCAGGGCCTCCTCAGGGATGCCGCGGCCCGTATCCGACACGTCGATGCGCACCCTGTCTCCGTCCCGCGAAAGTGACAGGGACACATGTCCTCCGGACCCGGTGTACTTGATTGCGTTCTCAGCCAGGTTCAAGAGGAGCCTTCGAAGCCTGTCACGATCCCCGGACACGGTCAACGGATAGCGGGTATCCATGAGCAGTTCCACAGAGCGCTCATCCGCAGGGGCCTTGAGCCTCCAGTAGATCTCCTCCACGAGTTCGGCCAGATCCACGGGCCTGCGGTCCATGCGAAGCGCGCCCGATTCGGCCCTGGCCAGCATCAGGAGGCCCTCCACAAGCCTTGATATCCGCTCGATTTCCTCCAGGGCGCTCTTCAGCGTTTCCTGGTATTCCCCGGGGGTTCGCGCGGATCGAAGGGCGACCTCCAGTTCGCCCCTAAGGGTGGTAAGGGGGGTCTGGAGTTCGTGAGAGGCGTCCGCACTGAATTGCCGCACCTGCTGAAAAGCCGCGTCCAGTCGAGAGAGCATCCGGTTGAGCGTCTTGGCCAGCCGATCCAGTTCATCGCCCGCGCCGGTCTCCTCCACGCGCTCGGCCAACCGCTCCGCACTGATCCGCTGTGCAGCCTCGGCCATCCGGGCCACCGGCAGAAGGGCCCTTCGCGCCAGGACCCATCCGCCGAGCCCTGCCATGAGCAGGCCCACAGGAAGCAGCCCCGCCATGACCATTACAAAGCGTGCCCTGGTCTCCGCCACGTTCCTGAGGGACGAGCCCACGCGGATCACCCTGAACAGTCTCCCATCCCGGATCACCGGCACTGTAAGGACTCGCACAGGGTAAGGCTCACTTCCCTCCAGGGTCTCATATACAGCCTTTCCTTTGCGCACGTTTTGAAGCACATCCGGGCTTAGGGGCAGTTCCCCGGAGTCAGGGGAACGGTGGAAACCGTCACGTTTTTCTCCCGGGTCCAGCATCTGAAAATAGGGCTCCAGAGGAGAGACGCCGAAAAACCGCCTGAAGATATCATTGATCTCCGAGGAAAAGAGTCCTCCGGAACGATCCTCGATCCGCTCGACCGTGGCCCGGGCCACGCTGTCGAGGGCGTCGTCCACGCCCCTGAGGAGTCCGTAGGAAAGAAGCCCGTAAGCCGCGACTGCCAGCACCAGAAACATCGCCGCCAGCAGGCTCATGTACCAGAGGGTGAGGCGCGCACGGACTGATTTTATACGCAAAAAATGCCCCCGGGAAATCGTTATTCAACCTCTTTCTTGTTCCAGTTTCATCACGTAACCGCTGCCACGAACCGTATGAATCAGCTTACGCTCCCTTCCCTTGTCGATCTTCTTTCTCAGGTAGTTCACGTAGACGTCGATTACGTTGGTCATGGAGTCGAAGTCGTAGTCCCAGACGTGCTCGGCGATCATTGTCCGGGTGAGCACCCGGTCGCGGTTGCGCATGAAGTATTCCAGTAGAGCGAACTCCTTGGTCGTAAGCTCAATCGTCTCACCACCCCGATGGGCGATTCGCCGTGCAGGGTCCAGGGTCAGATCCGCTACCTGCAGCAGGGCCGACCTATCCTCGCTCCGCCGTCTGAGAAGGGCCCGCACACGGGCCAGGAGTTCCTGGAAGGCAAAGGGCTTGGTGAGGTAGTCGTCTGCCCCCGAGTCCAGGCCCAGGACTTTGTCCTCAATGGTGGCCCTTACCGTCAGGAGCAGGACCGGCGTAGTGACCTTCCTGCCCCTCAGCTCCCTCAGCACGCTGAACCCGTTCATTCCGGGCAGGTGTACATCGAGGAGGACCAGATCGTGGACACCGTCAAGGGCCATGGCCAAGCCGCTCTCTCCGTCTCCGGCCACGTCTACGGCATAACCCTCCTCCTCCAGCCCCCGGCGTATGAAGCCGGCCACCTTGTTTTCGTCTTCCACCACCAGGATACGCAAGGGTTTCCGCCTTCAAGTGAGGTTTACATTCCTGGAAGGCACTATAGACAAGGAGGACCGCGGATTCAAGGAAGAGGGATTCCTGAAGAGGACAATTTCCGGGAGGAAGCGGCTACCAGCGGTTGATAATGTCACTACCCCTTCGCCGGGCCACTTCTTCCTGAAGGGCAAGGAACCGCGCGCTCACCACCTCCAGTACGCGGAACATGACCAGATAACCGATTTCCGGATCTTTTTCGAAGAGATCGAGCAGCCCTTCACGGTCCACTCGGATCACCCGGCACCCCGTTCCGGCGCATTCGGCCGAAAGGCTGAATTTTCGGGGCGGGACAAGGCTCGACCAGCCGAAAGTCCGATGTTTGCCAAGGGTGGTCACAGTCCGCCCTTCCAATGCGGGCCGGCCGGGGGCCAGCCCCCAGTGGAGAACGACCTCTCCCTCCAGGACGGCGTAAAGACTCACCGGCTCATCGCCCTCGCTGAAAATGCGCTCCCCGGCCGAAAGGTCCCTTGCCTCGCAGTGCTCGGCGACCGCCTTGAGTTGGGCAAACCCGAGGTCCTGAAAGACCTCCACCTGGCGCAAAATATCTGTATCGACCATGCGTTGTCTCCTGTAAACCTGCAGCGCCGGATTTTGAGGCGGCAGGGCCCCGGTTCCACTCACCCCCTGTGAAGGAGGTACTCGGCCTGCACTTCTCCGTCCAGTACGTGTTTTTGAAAGACTTCCCGCATTCTTTCCGCGGTCATCTTCTGATAGACCACCGGATCTTCACCGCTGATCTCCACCGTGACGTTCGGTTCGGTCTTGCACTGGCCGATGCATCGCCCGCGCTTCACCTCGATGTCCTGGCGATTGACCCGGCCCGCCTCCTCCATCAGCGCCATCAGGACCTCCCGGGCCCCTGCAGCGATGCCGCAGGTGGCCAGGTGAACGGTCACTGTGGTAATGGCCGGGGGCAGGCGCCGGTCCGATCCCTGGAGCTGCTGAAAATGGAGGCTGGCTACGCTGTTGAGAAATCTGACGATACGGTACCCAATGACCGGATCCTTATTAAATAGTTCCAGAAGAAATTGTTTTTCGATCCTCAGGACTGTGCAGGACTCACCGGCGCAATACGCAGACAGCTTGTACTCGTAAGGGGGGACCAGGCTCGACCACCCCAGGGCCTGGCCCCTGCCGACGGTGAGGATGGTGTTTTGGGGGGAGGAGGAGCGCCCGGGAAGGTCGAATCGAAGGTCCACCTCCCCCTCCGTCAGAACCCAGAGATGAGCAGCCTCCTCGCCCTCGGCGAAAAGCCTCTCTCCTCCCCGGAAGGACTGCTCCTCGCAACCCGCGCCGATCGCCCGGCGCTGATCGAGTGTGAGGTCCTTGAAAATCTCTATCTCTTCCAGTCGTTCCAGAACGCTCATAAGCGCCTCCCGCTCCCGTCCTATAGAGTTCCGGTCTAACCGGCTTCCCTGGCATCAAGTGGACGATCCGGATCATAGCAAAGCCGGCAGCAGTGGAGGCAACGCCGGCTCTCTTCAAGGGCCGATTCCTCGCTCAGGACCTGGTCCACCTCCACGAAGGAGGATATCCGCTCGTCCACCTCCAGTTCGGGCATGGGCGCCCGCGGCCTTCTGATCACGCCCTCCACCTGGTCGAAGACCGTCCCCGGAATCATCTTTCCGTTAAGTTCCAACGGCTCCGGTTTCACCTCCTCGCCCATTACATAGAAATGAATGGATCGAGCGGCCCTTCTTCCACCGCCAATGGCGGTCACCACCAGCGCGGGCCCCGTAGCAGAGTCACCCGCGGCAAATACATTGGGAATGTTAGACTGCAGGGTCAAGGGGTCCACCTCAAACGTGTTCCAGCGTGTGGTCTTCAGGTTCTCCAGCTCTCCACCGGCCCCTTCCAGGAACGAGATGTCCGGGGATTGTCCGATGGCCGTGATCACCGTTTCCGCCTCCATAAGGGTCTCGGACCCCTCGATGGGGACAGGCCGGCGTCTGCCGCTCGCATCGGGCTCGCCCAGTTCCATCTTCAGGTACTCTAGATGAGTGGCCCGCCTCTTTTCGTCGGCCTTCACACTCACCGGTGCGGCCAGAAAGGTGAACTTCACTCCCTCGGCCTCCGCCGCATCGATCTCCACCTCATTGGCGGGCATCTCGGCCCGTGTGCGACGGTAGACAAGGTTGACCGTTTCCACGCCGAGCCGGATCAGGTTCCTTACGCAGTCAATGGCTGTGTTCCCGCCACCGATGACCACGGCCACGCGGCCGACGGGGAGCTTCTCACCGCTTGCCAGCCTGGAGAGGAAGTCAATGCCCGTAAAGCATCCTTCCAGGTTCTCTCCTTCCACTCTCAGCAAGGCGTCCTTCCAGGCCCCTATCCCGAGGAACACCGCATTGTATGCCTCCCCCTCAAGAGAGGAAAGATCGACGTCCTTTCCAAACTTCACGCCGGTGCGGACCTCGATCCCCAGGTCAAGTATGCCCTGAATCTCCCAGTCCAGCACCGCCTTGGGGAGCCGGTACTCCGGAATGCCGTAGCGCAGCATGCCTCCCAGCTTGGGCATGGCCTCGAATATGGTGACCTCGTGCCCCAGCCTACGCAGGAAGTAGGCGCAACTCAGGCCTGCAGGCCCCCCGCCCACCACTGCGATGCGCTTGCCCGTTTCCGGGGCCGTTGAAACGGGGTATCGCTCGCCCCGTACCATCTCGTAGTCGGCCACGAAACGCTTCAACTGGTTGATTGAGACGGGATCGTCCTCTATCCCGCGACGGCAACTCTCCTCGCAGGGGTGCGGGCACACCCGGCCGCAGGCAAGAAGCAAAGGGTTACGCTCCCTGATGATATTCACAGCCTTGGCGTAATCCCCTTGCCTGATCCGGGTGATGTATCCGGGGATATCGATCTCCGCGGGGCAGACCTGGCGGCACGGAGCGAGTGGATCGTTAAACGAGTTGAAGTGGAGGAGGCGTTGGGACGGGGTCCGCACTCGTATGATCCCCCGGGGGCAGATGGACTCGCAGGCCCCACAGCCCACGCACTTGTTTTCGTCAACCACTGCATAGCCGTCCGCTCCGATTGACAGTGCATCGAAAAGGCAGGCCCTTACACAGTCACCCAGGCCCAGGCAACCCACCTCGCACACCTTGCTCCCTCCGTAAAGGAGGCACTGGGCCCGGCAGCTCATAACGCCGCTGTACCAGTATCGGTCCGCGGCCCGTACACCGCCGTCGCACCCGTTCTCGGAAAGGGGGAACTCAGCGGTTCCTACCTCCACCCCAAGGATGAAAGCGACCTTCTGGGCGCATTCCGAACCTCCTGCAATGCAGATAGTAGGGGGCGCCTTGCCTGCCACCACCGCTGATGCCGCGGCCCAGCAGCCGGTGTATCCGCAACCGCCGCAGTTGGCCCCGGCCAAGCAACTTTCCACCTCCTCGATCAGAGGATCAACATAGACGTAGAAAACCTTTGAGGCGATCGCCAGGACGCTCCCGCAAATCACCCCGATTCCAAGGATGGTCAGAGTCCCTTCGAGCATCGAATCTCTCCCAAATCAGTTATAAACACAGCTGACAGGCGGCTCAAAGAAAAAACCGCAGAGGGTGACCGGAGGGAAAGCAGCCGCCCCTTCAACCAGCGACGAAAGATAGCATTCCGCCCGGCGGATTGCAAGAAAACTCGGACCCGCACCCCTGCCTTGACGAGACGAAGCCGGTCCTGCATAATCATGCACTTCGTAATATCGCTTTTTCATTTCCGAGCAAGAGGCAATATCCCGATCCCACTGATCGAGGGCCGGTTCGTCCCACCGGAGGAGGCGGCGCCGGACCTGCCCCCTGAACTGCACTCGATACTTCACCGGGCCCTGTCCGCGGGCCCGAAGGAGCGGTATCAGACATGCGGAGAGATGTTCGCGGACCTGGAGGACTGCATCCGTAAGCATTCCCTCAGGCCCTTCCCCCCACGCCCTGGCCCTGTTCATGAAAGACCTTTGGAGGCTAGCAAAAATAACTTGAACATCTTGCATCTCATCTTCAGGCCATCTTCGGCTGCGGCTCAATCGCAAAATCCTCGACGTAGTCCAGCTACGCCTGCGGTTTTGCTCAATCGCCGCAGCCAAATATGACCCAAATCTGAGCGCAATTTTGTCCAATTTATTTCTGCTAGCCTCCTTTACGAAGCAGAGATCGTGACCGAGGAGCTTACCATTCAGGAGGTCATGGAGATTAGCAGTTCTGCCTTGCAAGTCTACAGTCCATCATGAGCGAAGATGTCTATTCGTTCCAAGTGGGGCCGTACCAGGGCCAAGCAGCGGAAGAGCCCCAAAAAGACAAGACCCGGGGAAAGGGAATCGAGCCATGGACGCAGAACAGGCGCGTGCTAAAAGCGGTTGCCTGACAAAGGTCTTCAAGGCGGGGCTGTTGGTGCTGTTGTTCGCCCTCGTTGGGGCCGGAATTTTCAACCGCCCGTTGACTCGTCTCTACCGCGTGATCACTCTTTTTGAGCCTGACCGTGTGGTGGAAAACTTCCGCGGCATGGAACGCATATTCGACTACAGGGTTGTTCACCGCGGCGGAACCCCTCACGTGTTCGAGAGGGCCCCGGGCTCTTTACCCCAAATCTACACACACAGGGACAGGACCTCGACTGTGAAGGAGTTTCTCGAAACCACCTGGACTACAGGCCTCATCGTGATCCATGATAAAAAAATTGTCTTCGAGAAGTACTACATGGGCAATACAGAGGCCTCCAAGTGGATCTCCTGGTCTGTCTGCAAGTCTTTCGTATCAGCCCTCCTGGGGATAGCCGTGGAAGAAGGCCACGTAAAAGACATTCGGGACCCTGTCACGCAGTATGTGCCTTTTCTGAAAGGATCGGGGTACGACGGGGTTCCCATAAAACACGTGCTTCAGATGTCCTCAGGAATCCGTTTTGACGAAAATTATGCCGTCTTCTTCTCGGACATAAACCGCATGGGCCGGGCCATAGCCCTAAACCGGTCCATGGACCGCTTTGTCGCTTCCCTTAAGAACGAGCGTACGCCGGGCACGCGCCACCATTACGTGAGCACGGACACTCAGGTGCTGGGCATGGTGCTCAGGGAAGCAACAGGCAGGAACCTCTCCTCCTATCTGGAGGAGAAGATCTGGAAGCGGATCGGTATGGAGTCCGACGCCTACTGGATCATGGACGGCAACGGCATGGAACTCGCTTTCGGCGGGCTGAACGTGGTCCTCAGGGACTATGCGCGCTTCGGCCTTCTCTACCTTAATGACGGGCGGTGGGGTGATCGACGGATCGTCCCTTCAAACTGGATCCGTGACTCGGTGACACCCGACGCCCCCCACCTTCAGCCCGGGGACAACCCGGCTTCGAGTTCCCCCCTGGGCTACGGGTACCAGTGGTGGATCCCCGAGGACCCGGAAGGCGACTTCCTGGCCATCGGCATTTACAATCAGTTCATCTACGTCCATCCCGGGCACAATGTGGTGATCGCCAAGACATCCGCCTATGCTGACTATAATGTTGACGGCGGCGAAAAGGAACTCGAATCCATTGCCCTGTTCCGGGCCATCGCCAGGCATGTTGACGCCAATGACGAACCCGCCCCCGGGACCGTTCCGGTCGAAGGGGGCTACCCCCCCTTGGGACAGCTCATGACCCTGAAGCGATAATGACGGCCTCGCAACAACCCGTTCGATTGCCGCCGGCAAGCCCATAACCCTTTGGAATTACAAGCGCGGATGACTTGGTTCCGGACTTTTTACGATTCCATCAAGATTGTCCGGAGTAAAAAACAGTCGGCAAAAAACAAAGCCGCGTTCGAAGGTTCTTACATAGATCCGGGACAAGCAACCTGCGCCGCAACCTGACCATGCCCGTCTGCAGCACCGTATAACACTGAACTGGAGGGCGTGAATGGCTGTACACACGCAAAACCACCCCGCCGGGAAAGCGGGCGAAAGACCTTTTTACAAGCGTATTCGGGCCCTATGCCCAGGATCATGAATACGGGAGCCGGACGATCAATCCCATGGAGCTGTATCACAATCAGGTGACGCGCGAGCAGGGGCCGTTTTCCCTGCGCATGATTGAGAAAGAGAAGCCTGAGCCCGCTGCCAACGGAGGAGTTGGGCGCCGTCCATTCGCTGGTCATATTCCGCCGAGTTCCTGCAGCTTTTTCTGCCAGAACTCCTTTTCCTTTTCCCGCCAGTCTGTCCCTCCGAACAGCCGGTCATAATACCCGCCCAGGCGCATAAAAAACTTTACCCACGGGCTCTTCTTTTTGTCTTCGGCCTCCAGGACATCGGCCACAAAAGTGGCGATCTTGGAGATCTCATCCTTGGGGGCGTAGTAACCGGCCCCCTCTGCGGCGGACCGCTTGAGGTTCTCCTCTGAAAGTCCATGGGCCGTGAGCATCATGGCAGGAATCCCCCTTTGGCGGGCAATGGCGAGCAAATCGAAACCATGAACCCCCATGATATCCAGGACCGCCAGATCATAGTCATTGCTCTCTAAGAGCAGCTTGGCCTCCTCGAAATCAGATGCCCGGTCCAGCTTGGCCGGCTCCAGGTATTCGGTAAGTGTCTCCAGGACATCCTTCTCGTCATCCACAATCAGGATGTGTCGTCCTTGAATGATCTCTATCGGATCCATGAATTATCTCCACTCCCTGTTTTTTTGAATTGGTAACTCGTGCCCATCCAGAAACGCTTTTCGGGCACTGGCAAGTTTCCAATTCAGAAATGAGGATTTTTTGTCAAGCTCAAGGAAATCAAGAGGTTGCGCGGAGGCGTACTGAAGTACGCCGCACAAGCAACCTCGCAGATTGACGCCGAGATTGGCAAAAAAGACCATTTCTGGATGGAAACTAACTCGCAAGTGCCCAAAATCGTTACTGGATGGAAATCAGCTGATCTATGCCGTCAGGCTGTCCGATCAATTGGTTCCATAGCCCGGGATTCTCCTGATGCAGTGCCTCGAGGGTGGAGTTTTGAGGTCTACTGCGTTCCAGACCTGCCAACCTCACTCGCAGGTACGCTGATGGGGACCCCTTC
>JAWLEX010000205.1:0-3260 GCA_041685835.1 Desulfatiglandales bacterium | reverse complement strand
TCGAAAATATGCTGGAGATGGTCGTCTTATCAGACCTTGAAGGAAACATAAAGTTTGCCGGCAATGCCCATGAAATACTCGGTTATGAGAAAGGTTTTTTGATCGGGAAAAATGTAATGGGCTTTGTGCACCCGGAGCATATTTCATATGTGCGTGAAGAGCTCAATAAATTATTGACATCAGGCGGACCCCGGACAGTCGAATACCGATTCAGGTGCAATGACGGCTCTTACATGTGGCTTGAAACACTGGGAAGGATTGTAAACGATGAAAGCAACAATCCTCGGGAAATTGTTTTCAGTGCAAGAGACATCACCGGGCGCAAGCAGGCCGAGAAAGCCTTGCGTGATAGTGAGGACAGATTCAAGCAGTGGTTTGAATCATCGCCCATCTCCTTGTGGGAGGAGGATTTTTCCGCGGTCAAAAAACGCCTCGACGAAATCAAGACCCGGAATGCCGGCGACTTAAATTCGTATTTTCGCCAGCATCCGGAGCTGGTATGGGAACTGGCTGGAATGGTAAGGGTTCTGGATGTTAACCAGGCCACGCTGAATCTTTACAGGGCAAAATCCAAAGAAGACTTTTTTGGCGGTATTACAAAGGTGTTTTCCAGAGAATCACTGGAGGGGTTCCTGCCGGTCTTGGAGGTCATTGCGGCCGGAGAAAAGGAGCTTGTTATAGAAAAAGAGCATGTAGCCCTTGACGGAGAGCCGATCAAGGTTGAGCTTTACTGGGCGGTTGCCAAAGGGCATGAAGAGACCTATGCACGGATACTTGTAAGCATCGTTGATATTACTCAGCGCAAGAGTGCCGAACAAGCCCTGCGCCGGTCTGAGAACTACTACCGCGCCATATTCGAGACCTCCGCCACAGCCATTTTAATTCTTGAAGAAGACACCACAATTTCGCATGTGAATTCAAACTTCGAAAACCTGTTAGGATATTCAAAACAGGAGGTTGAAGGAAAAAAATCCTGGATCGAATTTATTCATCCTGATGATCTGGGCTGGATGAAGGAATACCATCATTTGCGCCGGCGTGATCCCCGGGCGGCTCCCCTTAGTTATGAGTTCCGTTTTTTTGTCCGCAATGGCGGGCTGCGCCACGGCTACCTGACCATTGACATGATTCCAGGCACTTCGCAGAGTGTGGTATCTCTTATAGATATAACTGAGCGCAAACAGGCAGAGGAGGCTATTGAAAATGAACGTACTTATCTGTCCGCAGTTATCGACAATATTGGAGAAGCCATTGTAATTTGCGATGCTGAAGGGCGGATTACACGGTTTAACGAAACGGCGCGACGGTTACACGGCCTGCCTGAACAGCCTGTCCCACCAGATCAATGGGCCCGGCACTATGACCTGTATCAGGAGGACGGGATTACCCCGCTGCCTAAAGAGGAAATTCCCCTGTTCCGCGCCCTGCAAGGCGAACGTGTTCAAAATGCAGAAATTGTAGTGGCGCACAAACACGGCAGTCCTTATTTCCTCGTATCCAATGGCGAGGCGCTGACCGATGAGACAGGCAAGATAAATGGTGCAGTGGTTGCGATGCATGATATCACCGAACGCAAGCGTATTGAGCAAGCACTGCGTCGCGAGCGCGATTTAAACCAGCGCTATCTCGACACCACACAGACCATGATGGTGGCCTTGGATGAAGAAGGCCGGATCACCATGATCAACCGCTCCGGTCGCGAGCTGCTCGGCTATGCCGAGGATGAGATTCTCGGTTGCAACTGGTTTGAGACCTGTCTGCCCCATCCGGAAGGCATGGACTTTGTCTACCCGGTTTTCCGGCAGATTATGGCCGGGGATCGGGCATACTCCGAATATTTCGAAAACAGTGTCGTTTGCAGGGACGGAACTCATCGCCTGATGGGCTGGCACAGCGCCTTTTTGGAGGATGATGACGGGCGGGTTGTCGGCACATTGAGTTCGGGTGAGGATATCACGGAGCGAAAGCGTGCGGAGGAGGCGCTGCGGAAAAGCGAGGAAAAATTTCGCCACCTGTTTGAAAAAGCAGGGGAGGGAATACTGATCGTCCGCGGAGAAACCATTGAGTTTGCCAACCCTGCTCTCGAAGATGTCCTTGGATATCCCATAGACAGGATCACATCTGAACCCTTCGTTGCCTTCATCCATCCCGATGATCGGGAAACGATTCGGGATCTTCACCTCAGGATGATGCAGGAGGAATTTCTTGAGAAGCGGTATGATTTCAGAATTGTCGCATCTGATGGTACTGTAAAATGGGTCGCCATCCACGCCCGGGTTATTGAATGGGACGGTGAACCTGCGAACCTGTCTTTTGTCACAGAAATCACTGAGCGAAAGAGGGCCGAAGAAGCCCTGCGCCGGTCTGAGAATTATTACCGCGCCATATTCGAGACCTCCGGTACGGCTATGTTCATAATTGAAGAAAACACAATCATTTCGCATGTTAATTCGAACTTCGAAAAACTATTAGGATTTTCCAGGCAGGAGGTGGAAGGTAAAAAATCATGGACCGAGTTTATTCATCCTGGTGATGTGGAATGGATGAAAAAAAACCATTATTTACGTCGGCATGACCCGCGGGCGGCTCCCCTTGGTTATGAGTTCCGTTTTTTTGTCCGAAACGGGGGGCTGCGTCACGGATATCTTAGTATCGACATGATTAGCGGTACTACACAGAGCGTGGTTTCTGTTATAGATATAACCGAGCGAAAGCAGGCAGAGCAGCAGTTAAAGGAAAGCGAAGAGCGGTTCTCAAAGGCGTTTCGCTCCAGCCCCGCCCCTCAGGTCATATCGGATATAACCACAGGGGAATTTATTGATGTCAACGACCGCTGGGTGGATATGCTTGGTTATTCCAGGGAAGAACTTATCGGGCGGACTTCAAAGGAGGTGGGCATTTGGGCTGATCCAGGCCAAAGAGATCGTATCATACAGAAACTCCAGGAAAACACATTTTTCAACGAAGAGCCTGTAGAATTCAGGACAAGCAAAGGCAGTACAGTGTATGCTCTCTGGTCCGCAGAGAGGATTACTCTTAAAGGTCGTCATGTTTTACTGGGCATGATTTATGATGAAACCGAGCGCAAGCAGGCCGAAAAAGAAAAGGAAAAACTGCAGGCCCAGCTGGCCCAGGCCCAGAAAATGGAATCCGTTGGCCGGCTGGCCGGCGGTGTTGCCCATGATTTCAACAACAAGCTTTCCATTATAAACGGTTACGCTGAAATGTCTTTAGACATGCTTGATCCTGAAGAACCGGTC
>JAWLEX010000080.1:0-14462 GCA_041685835.1 Desulfatiglandales bacterium | reverse complement strand
TCAAGAGGTTGCGCGGAGGCGTACTGAAGTACGCCGCACAAGCAACCTCGCAGATTGACGCCGAGATTGGCAAAAAAGACCATTTCTGGATGGAAACGATCTAATGGGATCATTGGTATAGTTGCTTGCCTCGGGCCTTCAAGGAGGTCAGAGCTACGATCTTCATATAAACTTTTAATCCGATAGCCTCTGATTTGTCAATGGAAAACCCTGAGTTGGGCCGCACTGAGCCTGCCTTCACGGCCCTTGAGCCGATAATGGAGCCTGGTCGCCCCGCCTTCTCCTCCCTCCTCCTTGTGTTGACATGAAGCCATGGAGTGTTTACACTCTTTTACCCAACGCGGTCTGGAACTCTCGATTCAGCGAGTGCCTCGACGGGAACCCCCTAACACCCAGACACAGGATTCAATCATGAGTGGCAGCCAGGTCTTTTTCGCCGACATGCGTGCATCCACAAAGGAGAACCTGCCCGACAAGCTTGAACGGCTTCTAGGAAGACTCCATCTCGAAACCGTGGTCCCCGAACGCACCATAGCGGCCATCAAGCTCCACTTCGGGGAGAAGGGAAACACGGCCTTTATCCGCCCGCTGCTCATCCGCCGGGTCGTGGATTACTTGAGGTCCCTGGGCTCCCGACCCTTTTTGACCGACTCCAACACCCTCTACTCCGGGACCCGGGGGGACAGCGTGGCCCACCTGACAACGGCCGTTGAGAACGGCTTCGCCTACTCGGTGGTCAACGCGCCTCTCATCATTGCCGACGGATTGAGGGGGGCCTCCTGCGCCGAGGTGGAAATCAACCAGGAGACCATTGAGAAAGCCTACGTCGGCAGGGAGATCATTGAGGCGGACGTCCTCATCAGTGTGGCCCACTTTAAAGGCCACGAGCTGAGCGGTTTCGGCGGTACCATCAAGAACCTGGGAATGGGCTGTGCATCCAGGCGCGGCAAGATGGCCCAGCACGCAGACCTGTCCCCGAAAGTCAAGGCCAAGAAGTGCACAGGGTGCGGGGAATGTGTGGCCCACTGCGCCCAGTCCGCCATCTCCCTGAAGGACGAAAAGGCCCACATAGATCCCGAGTCCTGCGTGGGTTGCGGCGAGTGCCTCCTCATATGCCCCAACCAGGCCATTTCCATCCGCTGGAACGCGGACGTCCCGCGTTTTCAGAAAAAGATGGCCGAGTACACCCTTGCCGTACTCAAGAACAAACAGGGCCGATCGGCCTTTGTGAACGTCCTTACTCAAATCTCGCCCGCCTGCGACTGCCACGGTCACAGTGACGCTCCCATTGTGCAGGACCTGGGTTTCATGGCCTCAACAGACCCTGTGGCCATTGACCAGGCATCCATTGATCTGATAAACGCCCAGCCGGGCCTGGATCACTCATGCCTGACCGGGGGCAAAATGCCGGGCGAGGACAAGTTACGTTCAATCTATCCTCAAATCGACTGGACCATCCAGCTCGAGCATGCGGAGCGGATCGGCCTCGGCAGCCGCAATTACGATTTAATCAAGATCTGACCCGGACCGGCAGCGCCTGGGGCCTGCTGAGCTTCATGCGGGCCCGGGACCGGACCCGCATGAAGAAAATTTCACCCAAGGGCGGAAAACGAGCCACACCATGATTCAAGTCGAGAATTTGACCAAGTACTACGGATTGAAGCCGGCCATTCAAAACATCTCCCTGGACATTGAATCGGGAAAGATCGTCGGGCTTCTGGGGCCCAACGGGGCCGGCAAGACCACCATTCTCCGCATCCTCACCTGCTTTATGCAGCCCACTTCCGGCAGGGTGGCGGTGGACGGCCTGGACTGCCGGACCCGCTCCCTGGAGGTGCGAAAACGTATCGGATTTCTACCCGAGACGGTCCCCCTTTACTCCGACCTCAGGGTCCAGGCCTTCCTTCGATTCGCCGCCTCCATAAAGGGGTTGATCGGCGGGGGCCTGAGACGGGAACTGGACCGCGTGATATCTGAATGCGGTCTTCAGGAGCACCGGAAGCGGCTCATCAAGCACCTGTCCAAGGGCCTCAAGCAGCGCGTCGGGCTTGCCCAGGCCCTGCTGAACGATCCCCCGCTCCTGATCCTGGACGAGCCGACCACCGGCCTGGACCCGGCCCAGATCATAGAGGTGCGAAACCTCATCCGCGATCTCGGAGGCGAGAGGAACGTACTTCTCAGCACCCACATCCTGCCCGAGGTCAGCCAGCTCTGCGATAAAGTGATTATTCTGCATAACGGCCGCGTCCTGAAGGAAGACACGCCCTTGAACCTGGCGCGGGAAATTCAGCAGGGGTTTCGCACCGTCATTTCCGTGGACGGACCCGAGGACGAAGTGTTAAGGGCCCTTTCAGGACTGCAAGGCGTCATCGACGTACGGGCTTCGGGACGTCCCGGGGAAATCGTTGTGAACAGCTCATCGGACGAGGGTGTAAGGCCCCTCATGGCACGAACCATCGTGGAGTCGGGCTGGGGGCTTCGAGAAATGCGATCGAGCGAGCTGTCCCTGGAGGAGGTCTTCGTGCACCTCGTAACTGAAGAGACGGGGCAAGAGGGGGAAAACGCATCATGAACGGCATCATAGGGGTTTTTCGAAAAGAGATCGCCATCACCTTCACCTCGCCCATCTTTTATGCCACGGGCTTTATCTTTCTGCTGGTCTCCGGGTATTTCTTCTACAGCAATACGGCCTACTTCAGCCTCCTGAGTTTCCAGGCCGCTCAAAATCCGTTCCTTTCAGAGAGCCTTAACCTGTCGCACATGGTGATAAAGCCTTTCTTCGGGGATATTTCCATCATTCTCCTGCTCATGCTGCCGCTCTTGACCATGCGTCTTTACGCGGAGGAGAAACGGTCAGGGACCATTGAACTCCTGTTCACTTATCCCATATCAGACGCATCGGTCCTGGCGGGCAAGTTCGCCGCGACACTTGTCGTGCTCCTGGCATTACTGGCCGGGACCCTGCCCAACATGATCATCCTGGAGACCATGGCCGACCTGGAATGGGGCATCATTGTCACAGGATACCTGGGCGTTTTCCTCATGGGCGCGGGCTTCATCGCCCTGGGCGCCTTTGTGTCGACCCTTACGGAGAACCAGATCGTGGCGGCGGTTATCAGCTTCGGGGCCCTTTTGATCTTATGGGCCGTCGGCTGGGCCAAGTCGCTGGTGGGACCGGGCCTCGGGGCCGTGCTTGGACACCTGGCCCTCATCGGTCACCTGGACAACTTCACCCAGGGACTCATCGACACCCGCAGCATGGTGTTTTATGTCCTTTTCATCATGTTCTGGCTCTTCCTGACACACCGTTTCCTCAACTCGAGGTTCTGGCGGGGGTAAAAGAGGAGAGTATGCAAGGGAATAAATCTTTAGGTTACCGACTTAAAAGCTCATCCAACATGTCGGCCGCGATCCTGCTGGTCCTCGTCCTGGCCGTGTTGGTCACTCTGCTCTCGGAGAGGTACTATTTTCGATGGGACGTAACCGCCTCCGGTGAACACACCCTCTCGGAAAAGTCCCTGCAGGTCCTCAAGACCATAGACCAACCCGTACACATCAAGGCCTTCTCCAGGGAAGGGCATCCCGGTTCGGCGGAAGTCGTACGACTTCTGGGCGCCTATGACTACGCATCCCCCAATATCACTTACGAACTGATCGACCCGGACCGCAACCCGTCCATAGCCCGGCTTTACAACGTCCGGACCCTGAATACCATGATCCTCGAGGGATACGACCGGACAAGGACCGTCAAGCTCGCGGAAGAGGAAAGCATCACCAACGGACTGA
Organism: Desulfatiglandales bacterium; assembly: GCA_041685835.1. Taxonomy (GTDB): domain Bacteria; phylum Desulfobacterota; class DSM-4660; order Desulfatiglandales; family HGW-15; genus JAIPEI01. The sequence continues at coordinate 10,676 of JAWLEX010000080.1, read as the reverse complement.
TCAGCCTATCCAAGGGGGAAACCCGTATCTGCTACTGGGTAACCGGCCACGGCGAGAGGTCTTTTGAGGGGAGAAACCCGGAAGACCTGTCCATGCTGAAGGATGCACTTGAAAATGAGAACTATCGCTTCGAGGAAATCTCCCTCATGAAGCGGGACATCCCCGAAGACGCCACCGTGGTGGTTGTAGCGGCCCCTGAGAAACCACTCTTTCCAGAAGAGTTGAAAAGCCTTCGACGATACCTTAACGGCGGAGGCAGTCTTGTGATTTTTCTGGAGCCGTTTACTGACGGCGGACTTGGACCCTTCCTGCGTGAATATGGGATTCTCGTGACCGACGACGTAATCGTGGACAAAATGAGCCGGGTCATGGGTGGAGACTTCCTGCTGCCCATGGTGGCCGAGTACGGACCTCATGAGATCTCCCGGGACTTCAAGCTGACCTCCTTTTTCGAGGTGGCGCGTTCGGTGGAGGCCGCCGAGGAAACACCATCCAATATCAATACTTCGCCCTTGGCCCTCACCTCTCCCGACTCCTGGGCCGAGACGGACCAGGACGCCCTGAACGAGGGACGTGTCGCCTTTGATGAAGATACCGACCGGTTGGGACCGCTTTCTCTCGCCGTAATCTCGGAAATCCGCCCTCCTCTAAAAACGCCTGAGGACGACGAGGGAACCGCTGGTGATGGTCCGGGCGAAATCACCGGGGAAGGAAAGCTGGTGGTCTTCGGAGACGCGGACTTCGCCGGCAACAAATACTTTCACACGGTGGGAAACGCCGATTTCATCATGAACACTATGAACTACCTGGCGGGACGTAAGGACCTCATAACAATTCAGAAGAGGCATAAATCCATTCAGGCCCTCATGCTTAACCGCGAGCAGGGCCTCATCGTATTCTGGATCCCGGTGGCTGTAGTTCCTCTCTGCGTCCTGATCCTGGGAACCATAGTGTTCTTCAGGAGGAGATCACGTTGAAGTACCGCTCCACCATTGTATATCTGGCGGCCGTCCTTCTCCTTGGAGGGCTGTATTTTTGGGTAATACACCTTGAAAAGGAGGAGCAGGCCAGGGAAAAAGAGGCGAAGGTCCTGTTCAATTTGGACGCGGATGAGCTGGAGCTGATCACACTGGAACGCCAGCACGGGACAGGATCTCTGGTGATTGAGAGGACCGGGGATGAGACCGGGGGGAATTTGTGGACCATCACGGCCCCTGTAACCACCGGGGCGGACGATTTCAGCGTGAATGAAATCGCAAGGCTTCTCCCTTCTTTGAAGTATGAGCGGATCGTTGAGGAAGATCCCTCGGACCCGGCGTCTTTCGGTCTTGATCCCCCCGCTCTCACCGTCTCCTGGAAGGCCGAAGACCTGAGGGGGTCCCTCTTGATCGGGGAAAGGAATCCCATTGACAGAAGGGCCTATTACGCGGCCACAGGGGATAAAAGCCGTGTATTTCTGCTCGGTTCCGGAGACACGGAGGTCCTGGACAAGGATCTCTACGAACTGCGGGACAAGGGCCTTTTCACTATCACCTCGGACCGCGTGACGCGGTTTGTACTCGAGAGGCCCTCCGGGACCTGGTCCTTTATAAAATCCGGAGAAACCATGTGGGCCCTGGAAGGGGAGCCGGAGATCACCCTTGACCCTGAACAGATCAGCGCGGCGGTCCGCCGTCTAACTTGGGAAGAGGCCGCCTCATTCGAGGAGGAGCAAGCGGACAACCTGGAGCCATACGGCCTGGAACAGCCGTCCCTCCGCATCCTTCTCTCCGACGGTGAGTTCCACGAGGAACTCCTGTTGGGAGACCCTGTTGCGGTCGAAGAGGAGGAGCCCCGGAGATACGCCCGCATTGCGTCCAGGCCCCATGTCATGACCGTTCGCGAGACGCTTCTGGAGCGACACCTTCCCTCCTCTCTGGAGGAGATTCTAGCGAGTGCCCATCCAGAAACGCTTTTTGGGCACAGCAAGTTTCCAATTCAGAAATGAGGATTTTTTGTCAAGCTCAAGGAAATCAAGAGGTTGCGCGGAGGCGTACTGAGGTACGCCGCACAAGCAACCTCGCAGATTGACGCCGAGATTGGCAAAAAAGACCATTTCTGGATGGAAACTAGCGAAGGATACGGAGCAGTAAACATGGACATAAAACTCCTTGCCACGGTCTTCGCCACGGTCTTTGCCGCCGAGATCGCCGACAAGACCCAGATCGCGACACTCCTTTACGCCACCAATTCGCCCCAGAGCCGCATGACGGTCTTTCTGGGATCCGCACTGGCCCTGACGCTCGCATCGGGCATAGCAGTCCTGGCAGGATCCGCGCTCTCCCAATGGATTCATCCCAAGGCCCTGGCCATCCTTGCCGGCTCGGCCTTTATCGCGGTAGGCATCTGGACGATTTTTCGGGGACTGTAGAACCGCCCCAGGAGGGTTAACCGTCTTGAGCAAACATCCCAAAAAAGACTTCAGCAGCAAGCATCCTCCGGATCGCAAAGTCGACCCCCGGGTGGCAGAGGAGGTGGAGCGACGGGCGGAATCCGGACGGATTTCCTGTGCCGCAGCCTTTGAAGCGGCCCGATCGCTCGGTGTTTCTCCGGAGGAGGTGGGGTTTACAGCGGACCGATTGGAACTTCACATCACCCACTGCCAGCTCGGCCTGCACGGGTACGGTTCGCCGGGAAAACGGATTCAGCCCGCAGAGGAGGTCTCTGACGACCTGGAGACGGCCATAAGGTCCCGGCTGGAAAACGGCAGGCTCCCCTGCCGGTCGGCCTGGGACCTCGCAAAGGAGTTCAAAACGGGCAGGATGAAGATCGCCTCGGCATGCGAGGCCATGGGCATCAAGATCAGCTCGTGTCAACTGGGGGCGTTTTGATTATCCCTGCTCCCGGAAGATCTCCCTGGCCGTTACCAGGCGCATGATCTGGTTCGTTCCGGTGTAGATCTGGATCAGCTTTGCGTCCCGCATCATCCGCTCCACCGGAAAATCCTTCATGTACCCATACCCGCCCAGCACCTGTACGGCATCCGTGGTTACCTTCATGGCAGTGTCCGAGGCGGTAAACTTGGCCATGGCGCAATACTTTCGTGCCTGTTTCGCATTACCATGATCCAGATACCTGGCCGCCTGATACATGAGCAGGCGGGCCGCCTCTGTGGCCGCCACCATGTCGGCCAGCATGAACTGGACGGCCTGGTGCCGGGCGATGGGACGTCCGAACTGGACCCGCTCCCCGGCATATCTGACGGCCTCGTCTATGGCGCCCTGGGCCAGTCCAACCGCCTGGGCCGCTGCAAACAGGCGGCTGGTATCCAGTGCGGCCATCATGTTCGCCACTCCATCGCCTTCCCGGCCCAGCAGGTTTCCGGCGGGGACGGCCATGTCCTCGAAGATCAACTCGGAGTTAATGGAACCGCGCATGCCCATTTTGTTCTCGTTCTTGCCGTAAACCAGCCCCGGCGTCCCCTTCTCCACCACGAAGGCCGAGATCCCTCGGGGGCCCTTTTCAGGGTCCGTGTATGCGTAGACCGTGATCACGTCCGCGACGCTGCCGTTGGTGATGAAGCATTTTCGACCGTTCAGCACGTAGGAACCGCCCTCCGGCACGGCACGGGTCTTCATGGCGAGTACGTCCGACCCTGCATCCGGTTCAGTGGCGGCGAAGGCTGCGAGGCCGCCCCGGGCCAGCCCTGGCAGGTGGGACTCCTTCTGCGCCTCTGATCCGCCGAAGAGTATGGGCAGCATGCCGTCGGCCTGGGCGATCAGCAGGAGGGCCGAGGAGGCACAGGCCTTGGCGATCTCTTCAAGGATCATGCAGAAGAGCATATAATCCGCCCCGATGCCGCCGTATTTCTCGGGCAGGAGTGGAGTCAGGATCCCGTTTTCCGCGAACACCCGCACGGCATCCCAGGGGAATTCCTGCCGTTCGTCGAGTTCCGCGGCCCGCGGCCGAATGACCTCCCGTACGATCTCCTTCACAGTGGAAAGCATCATCTGCTGCTCCCGGTCGAGTTCGATCATACCCACCCCCTTTGGTTGCAGGATTCATATTCATGAAAAGCCTGTTTTCACCCTATTGGGTTTTGATTACCTTTTCCATCAAGGTTCATGCCCTTTAACCGACTTCGTTCCGGAGAAAGGAACCCATCCGGACCGGTGCGAGATAAGGCATTGGCACGGGATACCTAAAAAATACCAAAAAGAGCCGCCACTGCTCAAGGGCTTTCTTGCCCCCTTGATTCCCCAAAGATTCCGGGGTATAAACATTAAATGGGCGAGTCGAAGAGACCTTATCTGATCGAGCTCATCTGCTCCCTGGCGGACAACCGAGTGGCGTTCATCATCTGCGGGGGCATGGCTGCGGTCTACCACGGCGTGGAACGCATGACCATGGACCTCGATATCTCTTTGGACATGGCCGCTGAAAACGTGCGCCGTTTTCTTAAGACCGCCCGCGACCTTGGCCTGGTTCCGCGTGCACCGGTTCCGGCGGACTCCCTGTTGGACCCGGAGATTGTCAAGCGGTTTGTCATGGAGAAGAACGCCCGGGTCTTCACATTCTGGGACCCGGAATCACCGTACCGCCAGATCGATGTCTTTCTGACCGACGATCAGGCCTACTCGCTGCTGAAGGACCATACCGTGTCCGCGAAAGTCGACGGCCGGACAGTAAGGGTCTTGTCCATGGAGAAGCTTCTGGAATTGAAAAGTCGGATCCAAAATCCCAGGGACAAGGATCGCCTCGACATCGAAGCCCTTAGGAAGATGATCGGGGATGGATTATGACGTCGAACGGAAGGTCCACGACGCAAATCGTGACTGCCGCCGCCTGCTTTGACGGACACACCGAGTTCGTGTCCCTCACATTCACACAGAAACTGGCCTGGCTGTCCGAGGCGGCCGCCAGTGTGTACATTCTCGCCCAATGCAACCCGGACGCGGGTTGTAACTCACTTTTCGACGCCGAACCTTCGGATGGCCGAACCCCGGCCTGAACCCGGGGAAACCCGGGCGTCTCAGCGGTCCGCGGCAATGCTCATAACGGAATATTACCGTGCCTTCGTGTGGGCCCGGGCCGCCGCTTGTTTTGAAGGGCCCGAAGGGCCTTAATGATCTGGGGCCGGGTCTCCGCCGGCCTGATCACGCGGTGGACGAGCATGTTGGACGCCGCGTGAAACGGGTTGGAGTACTTGTGGTCGTACTCCTCGATGCGGGCCTCACGAAAGGCTTCAGGGTCTTCGGCGCTCCCTATCTCCTTGCGGTATATCAGGTTCACTGCTGTCTTGGTGTCCAGGACCACGAGCTGTGCGATGGGCCAGGCCAGCATCTGGTCCACTCCCATGCCCACGCAGCACATGGCCATTACCGCGCCGCCGTATTCCTTTCGAAGGGCCAGGGTGATCTTGGGCACCGTAGCCTCGGCATAGGCGTACAGCATCTTGGCGCCGTGCCGGATGATGCCCATGTGCTCCTGGCGTACGCCCGGGAAGTAGCCGGGCACGTCAACAAAGTTGATGAGCGGGATATTGAATGCATCGCAGAACCGAATAAACCGGGCCGCCTTGTCAGAGGAATCCACGTCCAGGCTCCCGGCCCAGATCTTGGGCTGGTTGGCCACGATTCCCACGGTGCGGCCTTCCATCCTGGCAAATCCGGTGATGATGTTAGTAGCAAAATTTTCCAGGACCTCGAAGAACCGACCGTGGTCCACGACCCTCCTGATCACCTCACGCATATCATAGGCCTTGCGAAAGTCCGCGGGAACGACCTCCATCAGGGCCTCGTCCGTCCGCTCCGGGTCGTCCGTGGCCTCTACCACGGGCGGTTGATGATCGCAGTTGCCGGGAAGATAGCTTAGAAGCTCCTTGACAAGGGCTATGCAAGCCTCATCGTCTTTTACCGTAAAGTGCGCAGTGCCGGATTTCCGGCTGTGGACCCCGGCGCCGCCAAGGTCTTCCATGGTGACCTCCTCGCCGGTAACCGACTTGATCACGGCCGGCCCGGTGATCACCATGTGGCTCTTCTCTTCGACCATCACTATAAAGTCCGTTAAGGCGGGCGAGTAGACCGCCACGCCGGCGCATGACCCCATCATGGCGGAGATCTGCGGGATGACGCCTGATGCGGCGGTATTGCGGAAAAACATGCCGGCCACGCCCTCGGAAGCGAAAAACCCCTCGTTGAGCCGGCCGCCGCCCGAGTCGTTAAGCCCCACGAGCGGGGCGCGCACCTTCAAGGCCTCGTCCATCAAGAAGCAAATCTTCTTTCCGTGAATGGTCCCCACGGACCCTCCGAGAACCGTTGCATCCTGGGAATAGGCAAAGATCAGACGGCCGTCCACAGTGCCGTATCCGGTGATCACGCCGTCGCCCGGCACCTTCTTCTCCTGCATGCCGAAATCCCTGGACTGGCTCTCAGCCAGGCCGTTGAGTTCCACGAAGCTTCCCTTGTCAAAGAGGAGGTCGATCCGCTCCCGGGCCGTGAGCTTGCCTGCGGCATGACGCTTTTCCAGGGCCTTTTGCCCCCCGCCGAGCCGCGCCTTTTCCTCGAGGCTGTCGAGCCGCTCCATTTGGCTCTTGTGGGTTTTTTCTGTAGGCATGTTTATCCCCTCAGCTAGACCGTTTCACGAAGTTTTTTCGTGGCTTTCACGTCCACCTGCATGGCGGCCGGATCGATCACCACACCGTAGTCCTCCCGGGCGCGCTCCAGGGTGACGTAGCCGTTGAGCACGTCCATGAGCACGCGGTCGGGCTCGCGATCCAGGGGGTTTCCATAGCCGCCCCCTCCGGCGGCGTCCATGACCACCACGTCCCCCGGGTTGAGCCGCGTGAGCCCGAAGGGGTTTCCGTCCTTTCCGTTTACCAGGAATCGGGCCTTTGCCCCCGGCCTTCCGCCGAACAGGCCTTCGGGCGGGTATCGGAACCGTCCCGACTGTATGCCCAGATTTACAGGAGGTTTAGGGGCATACTCGTCATCGGGAACTCGAAATACCACTGTCCGGCCGAGCCCCCCCTTCATTCGACCGGGACCTCCGGAGTCGGGAAGCAACTCACGCTTTTCGATTATGAGCGGTGTGTCGCTTTCAAATATCTCCACCGGCGTGTTGGCGCCGTTGGCCGGAAAAATATAGTCGTAGAAGCCGTCATTCGTGGAACTCGCACCCATTCCTCCGCCCCTGATGATAACACAGTGCCACGGCGTGTCGTCCTGCCTGCGGCCGTAAAACACGTTCATAGTAGCCGGGGTGCCCCCGCTCGCAGCAATAAGCCGGTCCGGAAGGGCTTCGGCCATGGCCCGGTAGATGATCTCCGTGACGAAATGGCCTATTTGCATACGGGCGGCCACTGCGGCCGGGAACTTGCAGTTCACAACGCTCCCCTCAGGAGCCTTCATGGAGATAGGCACGGCGCATCCGTCGTTGTTGGGAATCTCCGGATCGAACATGCTCTTCATGGCCATATGCACATAGGCGTAGGTGAAATTGAAGACCACGTTGCCGCCCCAGTCCACCTGGGGCGAGGACCCCTCGAAATCCACCGTGATGTCGTCGCCCTTTACCTCCACGGCGAGCTTGATCACCACATCGTCCTTGCCTTCCATCTGCTCAACAATGCCCTCGGCCCGGTACACGCCGTCCGGGACCTCGGCGATACCCTGCCGCATGCTCTTCTCGGTACGGCCTATGATCTCTTCCGCCAGGTCGTCAAGGTTCTCCAGCTCATACTCCTCGAGCATCTGGCGGATCTTCTGGGCACACACATGGTTGGCCGCGATCTGGCTGCGGATGTCGCCCGTGACCTCGTCCGGGGTACGAACATTCCAGCGTATCATATCGATCACCGCCTGGTTGGGAACACCGCCGTCCTCCAGCTTCACCAGCGGGATGAACAGACCGTCCTCGTAGACATCGTGGTTGTCGGACGAGACCCTTCCGCCTATGTCCGAGTGATGGAACACACAAGCGGTAAAGGCCACGATTTCGTCCTTGTAAAATATGGGGCTCATCACACAGACGTCGTTCAGGTGGCCTGCCAGGGCCCAGGGGTCATTTGTTATGAAGACATCTCCGGGTTTATAGGTGTCACGGGGGATCTTGTTCACCAGCGCCCTGATTCCCAGGGCCATGGCGCCGGACTGTCCGGGTGTTGCAAAAGTGCCCTGCGCCAGCTCACGCCCTTTCCTATCGGTGAACATGCAGGTGTAGTCGTGGGCGTCCCTCAAGAGGCTGGAAAAGGCCGTCCGGGACACCGAGGTGTCGGCTTCATCAACGATGGAGATCAGGCGTCTCCAGAGTATCTCCAATGTGACGGGATCAAAGGTCTGCCCCATAGTGTTATCCCTCCTACAAATGACTCTCTGCTCTCGGTCCACCGAAACGCATGGTTTCAAAAATGATTACGTATTCTTATTGCCCACTCTTCGTGTCCTCATTCCTGCCTGGGCAGGTCTATCCAGAGAAAGCCGTAGTCGTCCACCGATACCGAGGCGTCCTCTCCCACTATCAGGGTAGACTCACGCTCCTCGATGACCGCGGGCCCCTGAAACGACACTCCCGGAAACAGTCTGTAACGATCATATACCGTATGGGGGATGAACTCTTTAGCAATCCCGGAAAAGGCCTCCCGCCGGCCCTTGACGGCGTCCTCGAGCCTGCCGCCTGATTTCCGCGCGATCTTGGGGAGCTTTAAGAGCCGCTCGGGAAGTTTGGCCCGCACCCTGAAATTTATGAACTCCACCGGGCTTTCCGGATAAGTGCGGCCATACAGCCTCTTGTAGATTTCATCGAACCGGGAACGGACCGTTTCAGGAGCAACCGAACTCACGTCGGTCTCCAAAACGGCGACATTGGTCTCCGAGCCCTGGCCCACAAAGCGCATGTCCACAGAGCGCTCATAAAGGACATCGGAGGCGGCACCGGTCTTCTGAAGGGTCCTGGAGCCCTCCACCTCCAGTTCCTGGAATATGGCCTCGATTTCCTTGAAGTCGACTTCAGCCAGAGAGACCTTGTGGCTTCGCACCAGATCGAACGCCCTGGGTGCGGTGAAGAAACCCAACGCCGAGCCCACACCGGCGTTGGGCGGAACGATCAGCCTGGGGGCGCCCAGCTTTTTGGCCAGCCCGTAGGCGTGCACCGGACCGGCCCCGCCGAATGCCGACACCGTTACCACATTGGGGTTCCCACCCTTCTCGGCTATGTGAGTCTTGGCTGCAGCGGCCATTGTCTCATTGATGAGGTCGTGTATGCCCCAGACCGCCTGGATAAAGGAGACCCCCAGGGGTCCGGCGATCTGCTCCTCGACAGCGCGCGCGGCACCCTCCCTGTCAAGGGCCATCTCGCCGCCCAGAAAGTAGCCCGCATCCAGGTATCCAAGAAGGAGGTCCGCATCGGTCACGCAGGGGCGCTCCCCCCCGCGGCCGTAGCAGACCGGGCCCGGATCGGCGCCTGCACTCTCAGGACCCACCTGCAAGGTGCCCAGTCGGCTTACCTTTGCGATGCTGCCCCCTCCGGCCCCGATCTCCATGAGATCCACCACCGGGACCTGGATGGTGAGCCCGCTGCCTTTCATGAACCGCTGCACACGGCCCACCTCAAAGGTGGGTACCACCCCGGCCACGCCTCCCTGGATGAGGCAGCTCTTGGCCGTGGTGCCGCCCATATCGAAGCAGAACATCTCCGGAAGGCCGAACATCTTCCCGTAGTACTGCCCGCTGATCACAGCGGCCGTTGGTCCGGACTCGATGATGCGGACCGGAAACTCGGCTGCGGTATCCACGGACGTGATACCGCCGCTCGAGAGCATAATGAACAGCTGTGCGTTGATCCCGATGGACCGGAGGCGGCCCTCGAGCTTGGAGAGATACCTCCCGGTCAAAGGCTTTACATATGCATTCGTCGCGGTGGTGCTGGTCCGCTCGTACTCCCGGATCTGGGGGAGGACCTTGTAGGAAACCGAGACGGACAGGTCCGGGGCCTCCTCCTCTATGATATCCTTGATCATCATCTCGTGTGCAGGGTTTTCAAAGGAGTTGATGAGGCATACCGCGATGGACTCCACCCCCATATCCATAAGCCTGCGCACAACCTCCCTGGCCTCTTTCGGGTCAAGGGGCTTGAGCACGGTGCCGTCGCTTCGCACACGCTCATCCACTTCCAGCCGGCGGCTTCGGGGAATCAGGGGCTCGGGAAACTCAGCGAAGATGTCATACGGGGCATAACGGATCTCGCGGCCCAGCTCGAGTACGTCTCGAAACCCCTTCGTGGTAATGAGCCCCGTGGAGGCGCCCTTGCGCTCTATGATGGCATTGATCACCAGGGTGGTCCCGTGAATCACCTCGTCCAGCCTGCCCGTAAGATCGGGGACCTTTTGCTCCAATTCCCCAATACCTTGGGCCACGGCGTCGGAGGGATCGGTGGGAGTGGTCAGGCATTTGTTGATCTTGATCTCACCTGTCTCGTCGTTCAGCAGAACGAAATCAGTGAAAGTCCCGCCTATGTCACAGCCCAGGCGATAGCACTTATCAGGCATCTGGTCCTCCTCCGGCTTTACTGCTTATTCGTGTTGCTCGTTTATGTTTTCTGTTTTGTCGTTTAATTAAACTAATGCGGGTCGTGACCCGCAAACCAAAGCCAAGGAGCACTGGCGCTAAGAATAGGCTTTTTGTTTGGTTTCTTCGAAATCG
>JAWLEX010000079.1:0-14623 GCA_041685835.1 Desulfatiglandales bacterium | reverse complement strand
CTTCACTTTTAAAGTGAATAAAAGGTATAATATAGATAGTTTCCATCCAGAAATGGTCTTTTTTGCCAATCTCGGCGTCAATCTGCGAGGTTGCTTGTGTGGCGTACTTCAGTACGCCTCCGCGCAACCTCTTGATTTCCTTGATCTTGACAAAAAATCCTCATTTCTGAATTGGAAACTTGCTAGTGCCAAAAAAACGTTTATGGATGGGCACTAGATAGTTGAAAACAAAATTAGAGGAAAACCGCAGGAAACCCTTGATTCGCGCTTTTTCCGGGCCTTCCTGGGAAGCGCGGCGTTTCCAGACCTTTTTTTGGATATTTAATAATACAACCTGGAAACCAGAGGAGATGAGAATTCAGCCATGAAAGCAAGACGTCAAAAGACCGATTTCGGAAAAATGGAATCACGAGACTCAGCCATTCATGACCCTGCTTTTTATAAGGAAATCACAAAAAATCTTCAATCACAGCATCACAGGCTTTTGGAAAACCTGGAATGGCTTTTTGCCAACATGCATCCTTACTTCTTTATTACCATGAAGGAGGAGACTGAGGCGATTATCAACCTGGCTGCAAAACTGCATGATGTGCCCAAGGAGAGAAAAGTCACACTCACGGATCAGGAAAAAAAGCTGATTCTGGCCCGCCTGGATATTCCCGGCTCTCTCTACGATACGCTCAAGACCCTCCAGGAACGTGAAATCTCCTATGCGGAAATGATCCACTCCCACAACCCTATTCCCGGTGTTAACACCCCCCTGGAAATACAGAGGTTCGATTTCGATCGTAAGAGCAGTGAGGAGATTTCCGGGGCAGGGGTTGTCGGTGTCCCGGCGGAAATCCGCAAGAGCGTTTTCAATACGATGAAGCGGCTTTACCCGGAGTTTGATCTCGGGAACCTGGATGGCATGTTGAACCTTCTCTGGCTCAATAACGAGTCCTACGTTCGCATATCCCCTCCTGAAAGAATCGCCCGTGTCATACACCTGTATCAGCAAGGCAAGATGCATGAGGGGCTGTACCTGGATATTGAGACCAAGGAGGATGAGTTACACCAAAAAGAGAGCCGGATCCTTTTTTCCGTCGGCAACCCTCCGGGCAGGCGCTTCCTCACTCAGGTGAGCGAGGTGTTCCAGCGGCTCGGAATCGGGCTGCGTCGATCCTATTGCCTGATCATCAACACCGGTGTGCACCCATACTTTTTGGGTACTTTCTATGTGTTGACCACCAAGGGCGATCTGGTCGAAAAAGGCTCCGACCTCTCGAGTAAGCTGCAGACGGAACTCTATAACACTCAAATATTGTCCACTTCCAGTGACGCTTATGTAAATTTCGTAGGCAACAGGATCATGACCGGAGAGGAGGCCTCCCTGACAAACGCCTTTATCTCCTTCTGCCATACAGCCCTTGCCCACACCCAGCCGGACCGCTTTGATGCACCGGTGGTCGAGGATGCTTTTCACAGTGACCCTAACATAACCCTCAAGCTCATTGATCTCTTCAGAACCAAATTCGACCCCGAGACAAAGAAAAGAGAGAGGGCCTATGCCAAGGCCCTCAAAGAGACCGAAGAGGTCCTGGCGGTGTATAATACAGGGCACAGGTATCTGGACGAAATCAGAAAGACCATATTTCGAACCTGTCTCCTCTTAATCAAGCACACCCTTAAGACCAATTTTTTCGTACCTGAAAAGCATGCACTTGCCTTTCGAATTGATCCGGCGTTTCTAAACGAATTAGGCCCTGAATTCACCTCGGACCTTCCTGAGGCCACGCCCTTTCGAATCACCTTCTTTTTTACTCGCCACGCCGTGGGGTATCATGTGGGGTTTTCAGATATTGCCAGGGGGGGCTGGCGCACCATCATCTGCAGAAGCCAGGACGAACATACAACGAACACCAACACCCTGTTTCGAGAGGTCTTTGTGCTTGCCCACACACAACACCTCAAGAACAAAGACATTTATCAGGGTGGATCAAAAATGACGGTGCTCCTCGACGCAACGGACCCGGATTCCTCCATCTCTATAACCCCGCGGCTTTACAAGGCCCAGTACGGCGTCATCAACGCTTTTCTTGACATATTCGTGACAGAAAAGGGCAAAGTCAAAAACCCACAGGTAGTGGACTATTACGGAGAGGATGAGCCGATTGAGCTGGGCCCCGATGAAAACATGCACGATGAGATGATCGAGTTCATTGCCCGTCAATCGCTCAAGCGGGGTTACATCCTCGGTATCGGGATCATGTCCAGTAAACGTGTCGGCATCAATCACAAGGAATACGGCGTCACCTCCAGGGGGGTCGTCAAATTCGCCGAAACAGCCATGCGGGAACTCGGCGTAAACATCTACAAGGACTCCTTCTCCGTCAAGTTCACGGGCGGGCCCAACGGCGATGTGGCGGGCAACAGCATGTGCCTAATTCTCGAGAGATGCCCCAAGGCCGAGATTCGAGGTATTATTGACGGACCGGCAGGTCTCTACGACCCAAAGGGCGCGGATAGAAGCGCGTTGCGTAAAGTGCTCCTCAAACAGGACTTGGACCGGTTCAATCCTGAAGCCCTTCATCCCGGGGGGTTCATCCTTTATCGCAATGAACGCCGCCAGGAAGGACTTCGGGAGCTTTACAAGAAGGCCCTACGCACCGAGCAGGGCGTCAAAGAGGTATGGGTTACAACCGATGATTTCTACAGGGAAATGGATGAGCTGCTCTTTACCGTGCCCTCGGACCTCTTTCTCCCTTGCGGCGGAAGACCGGAGACCATAGACCGGACCAACTGGCAGAGGCTTCTGGGCAGGAACGGAAGCCCTAACGTGAAAGTCATAACGGAAGGCGCGAACTCCTTTATAAGCCCAGAGGCCCGATCCGAGATCCAGAAGCAGGGTGTGGTGCTCCTTCGTGATGCCTCGGCCAATAAGTGTGGGGTGATTTCTTCATCGTACGAGATAATCGCCAACCTCCTCATGAGCGAAGCGGAGTTTCTCCGGAACAAGGAACCCTATATCAATGATGTGCTGGGTATTTTGGAAAAGAGAGCCGAAGAGGAAGCCAGGCTTATTTTTGACAGACACCGCAAAGAAGCCGCCAAAAAGCTTTATACGGAGATCAGTAACGAAATCAGTATGGAGATAAACAACCACTATGCCGGACTCTTTCAGTTTTTTCAGGACCGTCCAGAGCTGGCGGACCAACCCCTCTTTCAAAGAGCTATCCTGAATCACTTGCCCGCCTTTATAAGTAATAATCCAAAATTCAAGGCCCGGGTAAAAAAACTGCCGCCGAAAATCAAATTTGCCATACTGGCAAGTGAAATAGCCACAATGATCGCCTATCAGGGCGGCTGGGAGATGGATTTCGAAACCAGGCTCAAAAGTTACTTGAAGGAGCAATGGGCCCAGGCAAAACTTTCTGCATGATCATCAATCCTAAATCCGAACCGGAATAAACTGCATCCGGCGGCCGGCTGGCTGAACGCCGGCCGCCGCACAGCCGATGACGTCAACCGGCAACCTGTTTTCCGCCCGGACACGCCTTTGTTCCCTTTTACCGCTACGCAAATCACGAAATCAGGCTTGACAGCCGGACTCAAGGATCCGGACATGTTCTGGGGTTTTCTGTCTCTGACGCCGGAGTCCATTCATCAGGTCACCATACTCTTCTCCGATTGCGGCACGCCCGGGACTTTTCGTAACATGAACGGCTGCAGCAGCCATGCCTGCATGTGGTACAACAAAAAGGGCGAGCATTACCGGATTAACACGAGGCCCCGGGGGGATATCCCTCCGGGGTCATTTTTATGCAAATTCAGAGAGAGTCAACGATGTATTTCGCAGCGGTAAAGATGATGATGGAGGCCAGGAGCCACTTGATGGCGGCAGCTGGAACGAATTTCTGGCAGCGTGCCCCGAGGTACATGCCGGCCGTACCTCCCAGCCCGAACAAGACACCCAGAAGCCAGTCCGGCGCCACGGACATGTTCGGGTATAGAGGGGCGATGGCCTGGAAAAAGGCCACACCGGCTATTGATGTGACAAAAGTCCCCATCAGGGCCGCTCCTGCCACAGTATAAACAGGCAACCCGAATATGCTGACAAAAAAGGGAGCGATGATTGAGCCGCCCCCGATTCCATAAGTGCCCCCTACGATACCTACGATGAAGCTCAGTGAGAAGATTCCCCAGAACGAGACATTGAATGATTCTTCATAGAATGTGTATGCTATTCGCTTAAGGTCAAAACCGGTCACCTTGATTCCCTGCAGGTCGTTTTTGCCGGACATTTCCGGGCCGGTTGTCTTGGCTCGGTGACGACGCACCATCTCATGAAAACGTTTTTCACCGCCGCCGTTGCCGGATTTTTTCTTCAGCAAGTCCAGCACCATCTTTATGCCTATGTACAGCAGGACCGCCGCGGCAAACAGCTTGAAATGCGCCGGGTCCGGGAGGAATCTCACGCGCACTATGGCCCCGATGAAAACACCGGGCAGGGTGCCGGCGATCACGACCCAGGTAAGAGGCCAGACCATCCGGCCCTCCCTGTAGTAGCGATACACACCGCTGGGGATGGCCACGATATTGAAAAGGTGATTGGTGGCGCTGACCGAAGGGTTCGTATACCCCAGGAAAGACATCTGAAAGGGCAACAGAAGGAAGGCCCCTGACACCCCGCCCATGGAAGTGAAGAACGAGATCACGAAGGCCACCAGCGGGGGGGTCCAGGGAGCGACTTCAATGCCTGCGGCAGGAAAGAGCATCGCGGTCTCCAGGCTGAAAGGCCCTTAGCAGGATTGACACGAAATATTCTGTTTTCGTGTAAACATATTGGGCGTCTTCAAATGTGTCAAGACGTGTTTGCCGTAATGGTTTGGGGTGTTATTGTGTGTCTCCAGCGGGGGAGGAAGCCCTGTTTCGGCCGAGGTCAAGGCCCCGGGGGTCATTTTAGAGAGCAAGGATGACCAGGCCTGGATCGATCTCATCCTGCCGTTTGAACACGGAATCGGTCCGAAGGTACAAACTTCAGGACCTCGTCCATGGCACCGTGGATGTGGTTGATTATGTCCATAACTTGTGATGCGGGTGTGGGGTCGGCGAGGTATCCGGCCGACCTGTTGATCCGGGCCGCCAGCACGGCCGCCTCCACGGTTTCGGTTCCGGAAGCGATAAGGGCCGAGACGATTCCCGTTAGGCTGTCCCCTGTGCCTCCAATGGCCTCCAGGGCCTCATTGACGGGCCGGTCGATGACGGCATGGATCCCATCTTTTGAAGCGACGTGATCCCGACCCCCCTTAACGAGGAGATAACGCGCGGCGTTCTTGTGCTTGTAGGCCCGGTTGATCAGGTCGGGTATCAGGTTATCCTCGTGAAGGATGAAACCGCGGGTGTAGAAAGGATGAGGGGCCTCTTCGTCCGCCAGAAAGGCAAGTTCACCTGCGTCCGGAGTGAAGAGCTCGTAGGCCTCTGACAGCCCGCTCATCTTGGCGGCGTACATGAACCCTGCATCTGCGATGAGCGTTGGGCGGGGGTTCATTTTCTCCAGGGCGAAAAGGACCTTGTTGTGCCAGTCCACATCCGGCTGTAGATAATGGAAGACAATGACCCGTGCCCGCGATTTCCCCACGTGCCGCACCATGTCCTCATAAAGGCGCCTGCTCCCGTGTCCCTGCCCGATGTCCCCCACCAGGTATGCCGAGGGTGAAGGGAGGTTCAATACCTCACCCGTCCTGAGAGCGGCGGCCAGCAGAGCGGGTGTCCCTCGGTTAACCGGCACCGTTATCTTTCCAACACGGATATGGTCCTTCTCCAGGCCGACCTCGCCGTGGACAAGAGGAAAATCCTTGTCCGGCACTGTTCCTACCACTGTGAGCATTGTTTCTCCATCTCCTCGTATGCCATCTGAAGGGCGTAACCGCACAGGGTGTGCCCGATCTCCCGGGGCGCAGGGGCCTTTAAAAAAGGTTTTCCGACCATCTCCCGTGCCAGGAAAGGGACATCCGGGCACCCGCCGCCGGAGATGTTGACTATCGTCTTCGTCTCCTTGTCGATGGTCAGCTTCATGTTGGCCGCCCTGACCATGAAATACAGGCCGAAGTCCTTGACCTGGAAAAGCTCCACCGGCTGAAGCAAGGGGCTGCTTACGGGGACCACATGAAGGGGCAACACCTCCCCCTCACGAAGGGTCCGCAAGATTTCCAGCTCCTCTATTAGGGGAAATTCGATGACCAGGTCGCAACCGCTCCGGATCTCAGGAGGCGGCCCCATGACCCTGATTTCCCAGCCTTTTGATTTCAGGATGTTTTCAGCGCGGATCACCTCGCTGGTGTTGTCGAAGACCAGTATTCCACGGCCTCGATAGTCAGCCTCTTTTGAAGCCCCGGACTTCTTCTTTCTGAAAAACCCAACCATGACACGCTTCAGTCCTTCTCGATTATGATTTGAAACCCTTCCCCTTTTTCCTCGATTTCTATGACTCGCCACCCACGGCTCTCAGCCGCGCGCTTTACGTTCTCCTTGGATGTCTCCGTGTCCACAAGGATTTCCATCTCTCCCTCGGCCTGTTCTTTGATCCCTTCCAGTGTCATCAGGACCGGCTGCGGGCAGCTCAGGCCTCTTGCATCGACTGTACGGCTCATCTCAAATCCTCCCTAGTTTCCATCCAGAAATGGTCTTTTTTGCCAATCTCGGCGTCAATCTGCGAGGTTGCTTGTGCGGCGTACTTCAGTGCGCCTCCGCGCAACCTCTTGATTTCCTTGATCTTGACAAAAAATCCTCATTTCTGAATTGGAAACTTGCCAGTGCCCAAAAAGCGTTTCTGGATGGGCACTCCCTAAACGCTCTTTTTTCTCATGGTGAAACCGATGAACAGGCAGACGAGGAGCCCGATGATAACGGATGCAATGCCGTGAGGCCCGACTCCGTTGGGGGAGCTCGCCAGCCCGAAGTTATGTGCGAATGCTGCGCCCACAATCATTCCCATGACAAACACCGCGGCGTCCCCATCCCCCTCGCCCGCCAGGAAGAGTTGCCGGCCCGGGCACCCTCCCGCCAAGGCGAAGGCAAGGCCCGCCAGGACCATGCCCCCGAAGTTCCAGACGTGCATGGTGTGGGCTACGGGCTGACCGGTGAATCCCGGATTGAACTGCCCCAGGATCAGGTTGGCGAGGAATGCAAACACCGTCAGTGCGATCAGGCCCAGCATCAGGTGCATCTGCCGGAAGAGCAGCAGGTCTCGAATGGCCCCCATGGTGCAGAAACGGCTTCTTTGGGCCAGAAAACCGATCCCAAGCCCGATAATGAGGGAAACCATAAAAGGAGCGTACATGGATCCCGGACCTTTTAGGCTGTAAAGCAACACCCCGCTTTGCGCTTCCCCTTCCACCTTGGAGAAGACCACTCTTAAGACCAGGAATCCCACCATTATTAGGGGCAGGAGCCATCCCGTGGATGTGTAGGTCTTCTGGCTGCGGCCCAGGTTATAACCTCCTTTGAGGAACAGGGTCCCGATCCAGACACCTAAAGCGAGGCCCCCTATGCCCAGTATGGCGTTGCCGTCACCGCCGGCCAGGCGCAGCACCGCCCGCCAGGGGCACCCGAGGAATACCAGTGCCCCGATCATGGCGAAGGCCCCGAGGACGAATCTTACAATGGGGGCGGATCCGGCCCTCGCGCGAAATTCATTGAAACTGTAAGCGGCAATGAGCGACCCGAGCACAAACCCGATGATTTCCGGCCGCATGTACTGGACTACTCCGGCCCGGTGAAGGCCGAGGGCCCCTGAAATATCCCTTTCAAAGCAGGCCACGCAGATTCCCATGTTGGCCGGATTTCCCCATTTCTGAAGCAGGGCGGCCAGGACTCCGATGAGGCCGCCTACCGCAATGATGCCCCATTTTGTTGCTAAGAAGTTTTTGGATGGTTTCATGCTTTCTCTCCCACGCTCAGAAAGGGTTGAAAAAGGGATATATGTGAGATCGATCAATAGATCAGGGCCTTCTATCGGGGAAAAGTATCCAGGAAATAGCGATGTGTCAAACTGGAAATTCCGATAATAAGCCAATGACCATAAGGAAATGCCGATGGGAATTGCTACGGTAACCTTCGGCTTTTTGGGACCCATGGGCGCAAGACCCGCGTCATTATTGGCTCTTTGAATCTTTGACTTTCTTCGTGTGCTTCTTGGTAAGGCCTTGAATTGTTTCTCGACGGAAAGACAGAGAAGGTGCATGTGAGAGGCGGAACAGGTTTCCCGTTGACAGCAGTCCGTACCGGTGTGGTATAAAATCAGTGACGGCTTGGAGGGCGTGTGATCCCTTGATTACGCGATGAGACGCGAAGCCCGGGGCCGGGACCGCACATACCGCGGTCGAGACAATTTATCCGGAATGGTTTGGTGGCGCCGCCTGGATCCCGTTCGAGTGTGACCGGGACGGCCGAAATGCCTTGATAAGAGCCCGTTGTAAAGCCCATGGCCGCAAGCCGGGGGTGCTGGAGTATCAACGGAGCTTTCGGCCTTCAACTCGTGAACCAGGTTCTTCGGTGACCCGAAGGGCCTTTTTTTTCGCCCGGGGTCGGCCCCGGCGGGCCGCACCAAACCGAACAGGGGAGGATGCCATGGCAAGCGAGAAAGTTACCCTGGCGGAGCTTCAGGGAAAAAAGGACGCTGGAGAGAAGATAACCATGATGACCGCGTACGACTACCCTGGTGCGCGGCTCGTGGACCAGGCCGGCATTGACACGATCCTGGTGGGGGATTCCCTGGGCATGGTGGTTCTCGGGTACGATTCCACGGTCCCCGTAACCATGGACGAGATGATTCACCACTGTAAGGCTGTGCGGCGCGGCACAAAGAGGGCTTTCGTTATCGGGGACATGCCCTTTATGTCCTACCATGTGAGCCGTGAGCAGGCGGTTGAAAACGCCGGCCGCTTCATAAAGGAGGCGGGGTGTGATGCGGTGAAGCTCGAGGGAGGCTCGGACATGGCACAGGTAGTGGAGGCCGTGGTCCGGGCGGGTATACCTGTGTGCGCCCATATCGGGCTTACCCCCCAGACCGCTACCATGCTGAGCGGGTTCCGTGTTCAGGGAAAGGACGCCGAGAGCGGCCGGGCGATGATTCAATCCGCCACGGACCTCGAGGAGGCCGGCGCTTTCATGGTGGTCATGGAGTGCATCCCCGATCTCCTGGCGGCAAGGATCACGAAGGAACTTCACATACCCACCATCGGCATCGGTGCCGGATTGGACTGTGACGGCCAGGTGCTTGTCTATCACGATCTTGTGGGGCTGTTTGACCGGTTCACGCCCAAGTTCGTCAAGCAGTACTCAAACCTGGCCCCACTTGTACTGGAGGCCCTGACCCGGTTCAAGACCGAGGTCCAGCAGGGCGAGTTTCCTGGCCCTGAGCACACCTTCGCCATGAAGGCCGAAGAGGCGGATAAGATGTAACAGGGAAAGGCTGGGCATGGACTTTCTAGTGGTAGGACCCGGCGCCATGGGCTGCCTGTTTGCAGCGAGCCTCAAGAAGGCCGGGCTGGGAGTGACGCTTCTGGACTATCGTCCCGATCGGGCGGCCGAGATGGACCTCTCCGGCATCTGCGTACAGGGTGTGACCGGCGAATACGAGATCCGGATTCCTGCGACAACAGGCCCCCTGGCCGCCGATCCGGACTTTGTGCTCATCTGCGTTAAATCCAACCGGACCGAGGCCGCGGGCCGGACCGTCAGGGAGCTGGTTCAAGGGCAACCCATGGTGGTCACCCTGCAGAACGGTCTGGGGCACGTAGAAACCCTGGAGCGGATATTCGGCCGGGGGAGGGTCTTAGGCGGGGTGACGTCGGAAGGGGCCACCCTCCTCGAGACCGGACAGGTTCGTCACGCCGGCCGAGGGGAGACCGTGGTAGGACCCCGCAAAGAACCGCCGGGCGCGGCCGACCGCCTGGCGGAGGCGTTTACCCGGGCGGGGTTCCAGACACGGGCCGTCGACCAGGTTAGGGAACTGATCTGGGGAAAGCTTATAGTCAATGTAGGCATAAACGCGCTGACGGCCCTCACCCGCCTTCGAAACGGGCGCCTGCCGGAAGTGCCCGGTACGTTGAAGGTGATGGAGAAGGCCGTAGCCGAGGCCGCCGCTGTGGCCGGGGCCAAAGGGATCCGTCTTCCTTACGCGGATCCGCTTGACCGGGTTATAGAGGTTTGCCGGGCCACATCGGATAACACGGCCTCCATGCTTCAGGACGTGCTTAAAGAGCGTGTCACCGAGGTGGATTACATAAACGGGGCGATCACCCGGGAGGGAAGAGCCCTGGGCGTTCCCTCCCCGGTCAACGAGACGCTTACGGCCCTCGTTCAGGCGCTTCAGGAGACCTATGGAGAGAGGATCGGCTGAAATCTCTCATCCCTCGAAACAGACCTCTATGGTGAACCCCCCGTTTCCAGTCCGGAAAGGAATGGCAATTACCGGTTGGCTCGTAATGTGAGTGATCTGGTGTCCCTTGCCGATTATCACTGTGGGTATGGCCGCCTGGAGAGGCCTTCCCATCTCTTCCAGGATCTGCCGTGCCTGGCCGGAGATCATGTTGGAGATCTCACCCACTGCGTCCCCGATCTCGTCGTTGAGAGTGGTCATTTCCTCACCGAACATCCTGCTGACGATGGTCAGTATGCTCTTCTCCGTGAAGCTGACCGCGATGGTCCCGCTCACATTACCGGTGAGGCCGATGATCCCGGAGACATCTCCACGGGCGGCCTTGTCTTTCTTTAGAAAGGGTTTGTCGGCGGTGACATCGGTCTGGGCAATGGTTTTGAGGACGTGTAGCGTAGCGGTTATAAACGGGTTTATGAACTTTACATCCATGGGCTCCCTCAAACGTGAATGGTCGGGGGTCTCTTTACCCCCCATCAAAAACGGTGTTTATCTCTTCCTTCCAGTTATCAGCCGTAAGCCATAAGCCCTCCGGCTACGAAGCGCGCGAAGAACACGAAGAAACAAGTAAAAAGTTATTAAATTGCCGGGTTGACAGGGTGGCGAGCCATCCAATCATTTCTTCAACGGAGAGAGCCGGAGCTTCCACTCCTTGCCGTCTGCGGGGTCTTCGTAATGGGTCTCCTTGATCCGCAGATTCTGATGACCTTCTGGAAACGTCAAGGCGGTGTTTCGCCCTTTTATGACCGTGTATGGGAATAGCTTGCCGTACACGTCTACCATGGGAACGGCCTCTTCTGACTTTGACCACGTATCAATATGCTCTATCTCGGCCTTGAGTGTCTCTATCCTGGCCTCTTTTTCCTCAATTTGATGTTTAAGCGTCCCTGTTTCCTCAGTGAGGGCCTCTTCTTTGGAGAAGTAAGCCTCCAGGGCCTTATCCCGCTCCCGGATTTCACTTTCCAGGGCCTGGACAGCCTGTTGAATTTTGCTCTCGAGGTCCTTGTCCCCGGTTCTCCGGGCCTCG
This sequence comes from Desulfatiglandales bacterium, assembly GCA_041685835.1. Lineage (GTDB taxonomy): Bacteria > Desulfobacterota > DSM-4660 > Desulfatiglandales > HGW-15 > JAIPEI01. The sequence goes on along the minus strand of JAWLEX010000079.1, from coordinate 3,176 downwards.
CCGATTTTTTCCTCGAGCTGCCGTTTTCTTACATTGAATGCGTCCAGCTGCTGGACCTCTTTGCCGAGTTCCAGGTCGATGTGTTTCTTGTCCCTGTTCAGGGCGTCAATGGTTTTGTGAAGGGCGTCGCGCTCCCCCACAACTCTGTCTATCCGAGCCTGAATACCCTGGATTTCATTTTTCACCCGGTCATCCGTACCCACTATCAGGAGGCAAGGATTAGAGGTCTCAGACCCCACCTGGGCCGCCCAGATGCCTTTCTTGGCAATGATCTTTGATGAGTACACAGGCCCCGCATTTATAATGAAAGCCCCGCTCGTCTCCACTTCCGAGTCAATGGCCTCTTTTTCGATGACAACGTCTCCGAAGGCCCGGATACGGCTGTTGTTGATGTATCGGGCCCGCAAGTTTCCTCCTATTTGAATGTCCGCGCCGATGATCCCACCGGAGACAACGACGTCACCCCGAATAAGTATCTTCCCTCCCGCGATTTCGTTGGCTGTGAGGCTTCCGCCTCGCACACGAAACCCCTTTTGAACGGTCCCGGTTACGTAGATGTCGCCTTCAAAATCCACGTGCCCTGACTTGAGGTCCACATCGCCCTCAATCTTGTGCTCTGAAAAGACAAAGACCTTGCCGTAGGCGCTGACCTCGGGGCGGCCGGACTGGTCGGCTGTGAGCTGAAGGCCGTCCTCCGACAGGACCGTTCCCTTTCCCTTTCGAATCTTGCGGTTTCTCGGCTTGGGCGGGGGAACAGCACGGCCCATCACATCCGTGCCCGGGATGCCCTCTTCCGGTGGGACGCGTTCTGCCAGCAGGTCCCCCTTTTGGACCTGGGGGATCTCACCCTTGTCCTTGAAGTCGATGTTTCCCCCTTCCTTGATGGTGCCTACTCTCAGGGGGTCGGTGTCGAAGTGATAGATGATACGGGCGTCGAGGCCTGGTTTTGGGGGCGTGCCCTGGGCAACCGTGAAGGAATGACCGGTCTGGACCTCTTCCCTGATTAAGGCATCGAGAACGTCGTCCGGCAACAGGCCGTATATCACCTCATGTCGTTCGAGAAAGGCCTTGAGATCCTCGGCCGTTATGCTCTTTAAGACGGTATCGCAAGGCGTGATCGAAGCCGTAAGACCGTCGGAGGAGAGGTTCAAACGGAAGAGTTCATCTAAGGGGTCTGATAATGGGGATGAGGCCGGTTCAGGGGGCCGGGTAGAGGGTGTGGCCGCCGGGCGGGAAATTTCACTTTTCCCGCCCGGGTCCAGCCGATGCTGCCTTGCCAGTACTGCGTCACGGTCGCCGGGGGCCATTTTGTCCTGCTCGACCAGGATTTCACCGATGAGCCGGACGGAGCGTTTTTCTTTGAAGAGGTGTTCCTGTTCCTTAAGTGCGGCCTCTACGTCTTCGCTCTTCACGAAGTGGTTCTCGACGGCGATCACGCCGAACTGGCGATCCAGCCCGCGGGTTTCCATCATCATCTGGACCGAGAGGAGGAAATCCAGATGCTTCTGGGTGATGAACCCCTTTCGCACGAGCACGGACCCGAGTGGCGGCCTTTTGCCCTGGTGTTTCTCCTCCTGGTGTATGGATATTGCTTCCTTGAGTTGTTCCTCGTCCAGGAAACGGTGCTTAAGGGCGAGCCTGCCCAGTACGAGGCCCTTGTCTTCCCCGGAAACGGGCTCGTCGGCCCCGCGGTCCGAGGGTGTGCCTACATCCGGGGCCTTTTCGGACGACGGTGCCGGCTCCAGGAATAGGTCCTTTCCGCAGGCCTTGCAGGCGATCTGTCTTCCCCGGTATGACACAGGTACCTGATACCGTCGCCCGCAGCCGGGGCAGGCGACGGAGAACTGGATTTCCTGTTCCGATTGGGCCATGGGTTGCATCCTCCTCGGCAGGCCTCGGCAAGGCCTGACGATTCTGCGGCGCATGAAGGGCGATTCGGTGACGGCCGAGGTGCCTCTGTCAATGCTTCCGGCAGGCGAAAATTTCCAGGTTTCGGAAAATATTCTGTAATTCTGATATGTTCCGAAAAACGACGGAAACCGGTTCGGGCCCGTGGGACCGCCGAACTGCTTTGACATCTTGTTCTATGCTGCAAAAAACATGCCTGATAAAGGCCGTTTTTCACCGGCGGTGTATTGCATACGGCCCCTTGCTTGTGAAAAACTTCTTTTGACGGTTTTGCCCCTTTGTGTTAATTGAAAACATGCTTTCACCTCTCACCCTTTTTTCTTGGAGGTCCTTCCATGTTCGAGATTCTTAAACGCCAGGAAATGGCCGACGGCACGGTCGTCCTGAACGAGATCAGTGCCCCAAAGATTGCAGCGAAGGCGAAACCCGGACAGTTCGTCATCCTGAAGGCCAACGAGACCGGGGAGCGGATCCCTCTGACCATGGCGGACACGGATGCCAAAAAAGGCACTGTCACGATCATATACCAGATTGTCGGCAAGTCCACCGCCCTGTTCAAGTCCCTTCAGGTTGGAGATAAATTCCAGGACATCATCGGTCCGCTCGGGCGGCCGACGCACCTTGAGAAGCTCGGGAAGGTAGTCTGCGTGGGAGGAGGCACGGGAGTTGCGGTCATTTATCCGATAACCCGGGGTCTTAAGGAAAAAGGAAACCACGTCTATGCCGTCATCGGGGCGCGGAACAAGGACCTCCTGATTCTGGAAGACAAGATGAGGAAGGCGAGCCATGACCTTCGGGTGTGCACCGATGACGGCTCTTACGGCCATCACGGTTTCGTTACCGACGTGCTCAGGGAACTCCTCGAAAAGGAGGACATCAAGCTCGTGGTGGGTATCGGGCCGGTGCCCATGATGAAGTTCGTCTGCAAGCTCACCGGAGAATACGGGGTAAAGACCCTCGTCAGCCTCAATGCCATCATGGTTGACGGGACCGGAATGTGTGGATGCTGCCGGGTGAGCGTCGGCGGAGAGACCCGGTTCGCCTGCGTGGACGGTCCGGAGTTCGACGGGCACAAGGTGGATTTCGACGAATTGGCCCAGCGTCTGGATGCTTACAAGGAACAGGAGCAGCGCGCATACGAGCGATACCTGGACGAGTGCAAGGCGGCGGTCTAGGCCTCTAATGCGGGTCTTTGCCCGCAACCCAAAGTCAAGGAGCACTGGCACTAAGAATAAGCGTTTAGTTTGGTTTCTTCGGGATCGAAATCG
>JAWLEX010000204.1:0-3443 GCA_041685835.1 Desulfatiglandales bacterium | reverse complement strand
CCGTTGTATTCCGGGATGCCCTCGTCGACGCCGGCGGTGCAGGGAGAGCTTTTTTACGGGGTCAAATCGAGTGTGCCGGCCATATCGTTTTATGACCGCAGCAAAAAAAAGAAGTTCACCCTGCTGCTTCCCGGTTCGGCCGATGAAATGGCCCGCAGGTTGGAGAAACAGGGAGAGCCTTTGTTAAAGGGGGGAGCCTCTTATTCGAACATTTACACCGGCGGCGCCGATGTGGCCCGCTATTGCACCCAGACCATGAGGCTGCGTTCGTTTCGGCATCTGGCATCCTCGGTGAAGCTGTTCATCCTTCTTTCAATGCAGCCTGTGAAATTTTTCCGCATACTCGCCTACGGAATTCTCGAAGCCGGTCTTGCCCTCTATGATTTCATCCGGGGGGTCGGTTCAGGAAAAAACGTGTTCAAGGAACTCAAGTTCATCCCCACCCGGGTGTTTGTGTGCATTCTGCTCCGGGAATTGATTCGGACGCGCGCGAAAATGGATGTTCTGAAGGGCGTGAGAATCGTCCATGCCTCGTTCCTTGGATATGACGAGCAGGCCCATCGCCGCGGCCCGGATTCGGCCTTCGCCCACTGGACATTGAAGGGAATCGACGATGCCATCGAAGATATCCGACGCGCTGCGCATATGTCGGAATGCCGCAGATACCGGCTTATTGTCTATGCAGATCACGGCCAGGAAGCGGTGGTCCCCTATGAAAAACGCACCGGCAGGCCGCTGGAAGAGGTCGTCGGCCAGGTGATCGACCGTGCCGCACCGAGAAGGGAAGATCAGGCGGCCGAAACCGAACGGGGCGGAGGCCGGTTTTTCAATCGGCGCACCCAGGGGCTGCTGTTCAAGAACATCGTCCAGGAACAACAAGAAGAAAACACGGAGGTCGATCGCTTTCAGATCACGGTCCTGGGGCCTTTCGGCCATATTTACTTTTTTCCGCCGCCGGGGCCTCAAGAAAAGGCCCGGTTTGCCGAAGCCTTGGCCAATGAGGGAAAAATCCCCCTCGTTCTATATGTCTCCAACGGGACCGTCATGGCCGTGAACCGGCAAGGGGAATTTACCTTGCAGGATCATGCCGAAGCGCTTCTCGGAGCCGACCATCCTTTTGCAGACCATACTGCCGAAGACTTGGCAAGAACCTGCCGGCATCCCAATGCAGGGGATCTGGTGATCTCCGGCTGGACGCCGGAGGAAACACCGATCACCTTTGCCGTGGAAAACGGTGCCCATGGGGGCCCCGGAAAGGAAGAAACCGCTGGATTCGTGCTTCTTCCCCCGGAGCTTCAAGGGCCGGAAGACTTTCTGCGCCCGCTTGATCTGCGCCGTCGGATTCTAGGAATCTTCGACACCCGGGAGATCGAATCGTACGGCCGGCCCGTAGAGAGGCGATGTGGGACCTCGCCCCCAGGGCATAGCTTCGAGCCACATCCTTTGGTCCCCAGGCAGCGCTCATGACCACCACGGGCAGATGCCGCAATTCGGGGTCGCCACGGAGTTTGGAAAGGACCTCGCCGTTCTTGTGACCGAGACCCATGGGCTCCAGAAGGATGATGGAAGGGTGGAACCGTCCCTTTCGCAGGTATGACATGAGCTCTTTTTCGTCCGAGACGTAGGCCAGTTTTCCCTCATAGCCGTTTTCTTCCAGTGCGTCCCGCAGAAGGTAGTACTCTTCCTGGTCACTGTCGGCCAGTAAAATGGTGAAGTTTCGCCGGCATGCTTTCATGATGCCTACCTTTCTTGTAAACGCGACCCCGCGCAGGTTCCACGGAGGACCAAGAGGGAGTGTTACTCGCTATTTGACAAGCCCACCTGCGAAAAGGCCGGTACTTCCAATCAAATGGATGCCAAACGGTTGCGATGCTCGCCTGTGAAGACCACTCTGGCGTTCCCTTTCTGGATGCGCGGCAGATAGCCCTGGAATACGGCCGCGCCGAAGGGGTGGATCTGTGTGAGTCCGCCGGTGTGTACAACGACCCGCTCGGATCCGTTGCGGTATGCATCCAGCGTTTGCGCCAGGACGCTGGCCGAAGAACCGTCCAATTTGCCCTTGGGAAAAAGGTGCAGGCTATCTGAACTCCGGCTGATATTGAGACTGAATTTCCCTGCCATGGCGTTTTCTCTCCTGTTGACCGCTCCCATTCAGGAGCGCATTGATCATGGATAAGAGAGCGCGCATCTGGAACGGCTTGACCAGAATCCCGTCAAAGGGGTTTTTTGAATCATAGAGCTTTGTCAGCCAGTCGGGATCCGTGGTGATGAGCAGGAATGCAGTGCTCCGGAACCGGTACGCGGCTTGGCTCTCCGCCTCCGTTAACATCCTCACAGCGGCATGGCTCGACTAATACGATGATCGTAATTTTCATACTATGGCCTTACAGGCACTGCGTCTATCGGGAGAAACCGGGTTATGCATCAGGAAATCAATGAAAACGTGGCGGGAGGATTTCGCATGAAAATCGTCATGAAGACTTTTTGGCGAAGAGCTTGCAAAAACCACCATTTCTACCAGGAAACCAATTAATACAGGGTTCACCCCATTCAGTTCCGGTCCCCTCCATGCTAACTTCATATTAAATCATTTTTCTTAAGGGGTATTGCCCATGGCAGAGCAGGACAAGTGCTTCACGGAAGAGTATGTGGCCCAGGTGGTCCACGACCTCAAGACTCCAGTGCTGTCGATCGGAGGATATGCCAAACGACTTCGAGAAGAGAAGCTGGGGTCCCTGAATGAGGCTCAGAAAGACGCCCTGGATACAATTCTTCAGACGGCCGAAAGGCTGGAGCACGACCTGGGCTGGATTGTGGAGCATGCAGCGGCCGGAGAGTTCGTGTGGGAGCAGGCTTATCCCGTGTGCTTCGATCTGAAGGACCACGTGGCAAAGGTGGTTGAAAGCGCCACGGTTCTGGCCGACCGGAACCGACAGACCCTGGAGCTGGAGCTGCCTGATCACAGCACGGAGGTGGAAGCTGATTCCCGCATGATCGACCGGGCTGTTTCCGAACTCGTTTTCAATGCTCTCAAAAACAGTTACGAGGGGGGCGTTGTGAGAGTTTCGCTGGAGGAACAGGGAGACCGGGTTGTACTTGCGGTGAAAGATGAAGGAGAGGGCTTTGATCCGGAAAAATTGAAGCAGGCCTTTCAGCCTTGGGAACAGGTGATCCAAACTGAGGACCGGACAATCCGGGGCGTGGGGATGGGGCTGGCCAATGTGAAGCGCTATGCCGAGGCCCACGGCGGTGAGATCCAGGCGGATACGTCGCCCGGCCGGGGAAGCACATTTCGCCTGCTGCTGCCGCTGAAAAAGAGCGGAGGGTAACCCGGGCTGCATTATTTCTGTAATTAGTTTCCATCCAGAAATGGTCTTTTTTGCCAATCTCGGCGTCAATCTGCGAGGTTGCTTGTGCGGCGTACTTCAGTACGCCTCCGCGCA
>JAWLEX010000203.1:0-3486 GCA_041685835.1 Desulfatiglandales bacterium | reverse complement strand
TTGGTGCTGACAATCCCAATGGTCGCCATCTATCTCGCCATTGCCATTTTGCTCTGGCTGGTAAATCGGGCCTTTATTGTGACCTATCTCAGTCTTTTCGTAATCTTGGTGCTTTCTCAAAGCTACGTTTGTGTATACTGGCAGTGTCCCTACATCGGCAAGTTTGCTCCTTGTGTTGGTGGCTTTTGTCTGCCTTCCAGTCAAGTGGCTCGATTGTTCAAAAATGTCAAAAGATCGGAAAGCATCTACAACGTTGCCGTCACTTTGGCGTTTGCAGCCTTTTTGGGCATCATCGTTTTGCCGATCTATTTTCTCTATCAACAAGGTATTGTGTATTTGCTTGTCTATCTTGGATTCGTTTTGATCTACGCGGCCAGTTTCTTATGGTGGATATGTCCGGTATGTGGCACACGACATGTATGTCCGGGTGGACAGACATCAACCAAATTGCGAGAAGTATTTGTCCGAAAATGACGCCCAACCCAATATAAACCGGACTCGGCTTTCGCCGAGAGGCTGCGGGACGGATTGTTCGTCTCTATGAGGGAATCTGAGAAGTTCAACGCACAGAGCTTCCATGACCACAAGGAGTGGCGGAAAGAGCAGGCCGAGCATTTCGTCCTCGACTACCTGCCGCCCTATAGCCCAGACCTCAACCCCGTGGAGAGATTGTGGAAGCTGTTGCGTCGAAACTGCCTGCATAATCGATACTTTCATACCCTCAAAGAAACGGTCTCTCCGGACATGCCCTGCTACCCTGGCACGGAGCCGCCGGTTTTCTGCGATTCCGGTACATTGGAGAGCGACGGGTTTAGAGAGAAAAAGATCGAGTGCTACTCTCACACGTGAACCCACATGGATGCGCCGGCCCACATCCTCGAGGGCGGGCACACCCTGGACCATTGGGCCGTGAATTTCTCTTAAGCTGCCTGCCGTTGAAGATAGCAGAAGGGGACGGTGCGCCCGTGAGGGCCGTGGCCCTGCTGGCCCGACGGATAGCCATTCCGGGAGGTGATTCCCGGCAGGAGGCATCTATGGCCCGGGGCCGGCCCGCACTCAGGAATCCGCCAGTGTCTCCTTGACGAAGAGGCTGGAAACCAGGGCCGCGGCCCCGCAGAGAAAGAGGACCAGAAGCCCGTGCTGGAACCCCTTCAGCAGGAACTCCCCCTCAGCGTTCAGGCCCTGCCTGTCCAGCGCCACCCCCAGGACCACCTGGAACACGGCCCCGCCTGCAAAGGGGAAAAAGTTCACCAGGCCTGTGGCCGTCCCGGCTATGGACACGGGAAAAAGCTCCTTGTTGGTGGTGAACCCGATGGTCACTATGGCGCCGGAGAAGACCCCCACGATCAGGCAGATCAGGTAGTAGAACGGAAGAGGGATGCGGTTGGTGAACAGGAACAGGATGCCGGTGACGGTCACCATGAAGATGCTTCCTATGATCAGTACCGGTTTCCGTCCTTTGAACACCTGGTTGGAAAGCCAGCTCAGAAGCGGGCTTCCCGCGATCATTCCCATGGCCGCCAGGGAGAGGATGTGACCGGCATGGGCCTTGGTAAGGCCGTAGACCTGCATGAGGTAGGGGCCTCCCCAGAGCCCTATGAAGGAAAAGAAGACGGCGCATGTGAAGAAGAACCAGGAGGCCAGGGGCCAGAACCGTGGCTCGGACAGGACCTTCCTGATGCCTTTGCCGAGACCGATGGGCTCGACAGGTTTGCCTGAAGGATCGGCGGCGGGCGAGGGCCACCCCATGTCGGACGGGCGGTCCCGGACGAACGCCCAGACCAGGCCCCCCAGGACCAGGGTGAAGGCGCCAACGAGCACGAACGACTGCCTCCACCCGATCCATGTGCTTATGTAAGCCAGGGGAGTGGCGGCCGTGTAAGAGCCGATACCCCCCATGGCCATGAGGATTCCGGTCATCATGGCGAACTCCTTGATGCGGAACCACTCGGCGAGCACCTTCAGGGTGGGGACGAAGAGCATGGCGATGCCGATGCCCACAAGGGTGCGGCCGGCAATGGCCACATAGACGTTAGGGGCCGCTCCCAGCACCACGGAGCCGGTGAATGCCACGCAGAAGAACAGGGTGATGGTCTTTCTGGGGCCCCAGGAGTCGGAGAGGAGCCCGGCGGGGATCTGCATAAGGGCGTAAGGATAGAAGTAGGCCGAACCCAGGAACCCGAGAAGGCCGCCGCCGGCCTCCAGGTCCCGCCGCATGTCCTCGGCCACCACGGCCGGGCAGAGGCGATGGAAGTAGACCAGGATGTAGCCGAACGCAAGGATCCAGAAAATCAACCAGCGATAACGCAACGCCTTTTGAAGGTCATCTTCGCTCATGAAGCCCCCGATCAATGGTGATGGTTTGACATGTCCCCTGCTCTTTCCTATGCTGCGCCGTGTCGGACAGCCTGAGATCGTGTTTGGCAACCGGAGTTCCGGAGGGAGGGAAAGGAGTATAACATGACCCGTTACCGCATTCACCCCATTGTTTTGGGAACCAAGCTCTTTGACAAGTCCATGATGACCTATCAGCACGGGTTCGGGGAATCCTGTGCAATTCCCATATATGCCTGGTACCTGGAGGGAGGGGACCGGAAGGTGCTGGTGGACACAGGCGAGATGTCGCCGGTCCGGTCGAAGGATCGGGAGGCGCTTATCGGAGGCCCCATCTACACGTTCGAGGAGGGCCTGGCCCGATGGAATCTCCGGCCTGAGGACGTGGACGTTGTCATTCACACGCACCTTCACAACGACCACTGCGAGAACGACTTCAAGTGCGCGAACGCCGAAATCTACGTGCACGAGAAGGAACTGGAGCGGATTCACGAGCCCCATCCCCTGGATTTCCGCTACCTCGCGGATTATATCGAGGACGTGGAGGAAAACGGCCAAATCCGAGCTATCGACCGGGACCGGGAGATCCTGCCCGGCGTCCGGGTGATGCACACCCCGGCGCACACCGAGGGCGGCCTCACCGTGTTCGTGGACACGGAAGAGGGCATAGCGGCCATCACCGGGTTCTGCGTGATCATGGAGAACTTCGAACCGCCCCCCCAGGTGCGGTCCATGGAGATGGAGGTCATCCCGCCGGGCACGCCTGTTAATCCCTGCCTGGCGTATGACATCATGCTCCGGGTCCGAGACGCGGCCGACATCCTGATCCCCCTTCACGAACCTCGTTTTGCATCAATGGATACGATTCCCTAGTCATGCTTGACTTTCTCCTGAGTTTTCATTAAAAGTCGTCGGGTTTGAATATGCCGGGAAACCCGGGACAAATCGAGGGGATGGCACAGATCGGGACCTGGGCTTCGCGGCACTCTCCAATAGGGCGGCCCTTGGAACATCAGTGATTATTAATCAGTGCCCATCCAGAAACGCTTTTTGGGCACTAGCAAGTTTCCAATTCAGAAATGAGGATTTTTTGTCAAGATCAAGGAGATCAAGAGGTTGCGCGGAGGCGTACTGAAGTACGCCGCACAAGCA
>JAWLEX010000202.1:0-3488 GCA_041685835.1 Desulfatiglandales bacterium | reverse complement strand
CCTTGATCTTGACAAAAAATCCTCATTTCTGAATTGGAAACTTGCCAGTGCCCGAAAAGCGTTTCTGGATGGGCACTACTTAGTTTCCATCCAGAAGAGTAAATCGGGAGAGGGACCCTTTTTCCATCCTTTATCGTGAGGCCCTCACACCGCGGTTTCTCCGGACGTAACCGCCCCGAATGACGAAGGCCGTACGTAAAATGTCCGCTACGCCGATACCTCGGCATCCTGCGTCACCAACCTCTGTACAGCATCAAAATCATCAGCGTCTTGACTGCCTGGGAGCTAAACTTCTTGTTTAACGGGGCCCCTTAAAATTGGAGAGGTGGGAAAATCCATTTACAGACAAACCACCAGGCTTGTGCCGTATATATGATAAAGTCCGGCCCCGGTCCTTTCTTCCAACTCCTCAAGCGCCCTTGTGACACCTTCCCATACACCGTAATCATGCCAGATGATGATTCCTTCGGTGTTTCTCAGACGCAAGGCTGTTTCGCTATCCTTCAGTACATATTCATAGGCATGAGAACCATCGACAAAGACCAGGTCGAACCTGCCTTCATAAGACGAAAAATCGAATTCCGCTGAATCCCCGAAGAGCTGTGTTATGCGGTTCACGGCATCAGGGAATGCTTCGGAATTTTGCAGAAATCTTTTACCGGACAAGGGCTTTTCGATATAAACTTTTTCACCCGGCTCAACTGTGAGCCGGGTTCTGCTTCCTGACAGGAGATCCAGGGTGGTTACTTGACAGGAGGGAGAGTTCAACGCAAGGTTCAGAGTGGTTCTTCCATCGAACGTTCCGATCTCGAATACCATTCCGTTCTCCGGCAGACGCCTGGCGAACTGGCAGAGGATGCCGAGTTCAGACAGACGGATATTGCCGTCAGATTTTTCGCGTTCACAGATGAATATGGGTTTCCGGCCTAAGAGGGTTTTCCATTGAACGACCGGCAGGGAAGTGTGTTGTTCGTGGGCGTCACTTTTCTGCCTGATATTTCGTGAAACGCCACGTAAGAAATCTGTTATCACGGATACAGGCAAATAAATTTCTGTCGAGTAAAACCCGATCAAATTGCTGGTGTAAGGCCGTTTCAATCTATTTTACCCTTTCGATGATTGCTTATCTACTGCATGCAGATTCAGCGGGGCCTGGAATTGCCAGGATTGTAGAGTAATACCTCATTACACTTGAACTGGGAAGGGGATTTGATAATGAGGGGGCACCCCATCCATAAAAACCCAACCCTCGTACACCGGCCGGTTTCCAGATCACATCTCAAAATTTTCTTGCCCAACATGTTGATAGGCCCTTCTCCTTGACACACAACCCTCTTGCCCTTGTATCCTTTCAACTCAAAAAAACAACTTCCTATCCCGCGTGGATGAGATGATCTTTCGAACGGAGAATATCAGAAACCGTTTGATCCTGGAACTTATGGGCCGAAGCGGAAGCGTTGCCAAAACTGACGTTCGGTCCCTTTCGAATCATGGCATTGCTGCGGGGTCTGGGATTGCGGGTATTCCAGGGCAATACTTGATGATGCTATTTGAATTGAAACAATGAACTCAACCAGCCTCGGAGGCAAGCCATCACGCGTGTAGAGCCTTGGCCCCGATCACACCTCTAAACGTGATTTACCGCCATTTTCAACCGAACAATCCTTCCCTCCGTGATCACGCCTTTTAGCCGCACAAGGTTTGGCGGAATTATTTCTGTTGACCCACGGCCCTCCACGCGGGTATCATCAAGCAGCTTCCTCTCATGACGAACCCGCCTGGCGCCCCCCTGGCCCTGTTTGCCGTTCAGGTAGGGGACCAATGAATTCGATTGCACGAAACGCCATGCCGATCATCACCTTTTGCGAGGAGTGCGGTGCAGGACTTCAACTCACGCCAGAGGAGATCGCTCGAACTCCCGGATACATACACTGTCCTGCCTGTAGTGAGCTCATCAAGGTAGCTCAACCCAAGAAACTATTGGCGGTTTTATTCTTTAACGAAGAGACAGGTGCAAGGGAACAATCTGCGCAGAAATCACCCTTGCCGCAATAATACAAGACCGGATCTGAGACAATCACTCTTCAGGGGGCACAAATGCCGTACACACTTGGGCTGGCGCAACTAGACAGCATCGAGGATGTCCTTCAATCGGACATCATGAACCTCGGAGTCACTTGTGTGGTCCTGATAGATCTCTCCGGCAACATTATCGCGCACCAGGACACCGGAAGCATGCAGTACGCCATCTATTCCCTTGCTGCACTCGCCGCCGGGAACTTCGGTGCCGTCAGCGCCATAGCCAAGATCATCGGGGAGGAGGAGTTCTCTCTGCTCTTTCACAAGGGCGCTAAGGAGAACATCCATTTCAGCAAGGTGACGGACGGTTTCCTCCTTGTTACGGTTTTCGGAAAAAGTGTCTCTATCGGCAGTCTGCGCATGAAAACAGCGGAAGCCATTCGACAAATTGAAAAAATATTGAAAGAGCGCACAGCTGAGCAGGCACAACCCGACAGCGCTGAGGATGCCATTCAATATTGGACGCGTTGATGCAGAACTTCGACCAGTTCAACGACGCCAAGAAATATGCCTACCTTTCTTTACCGGGGCAGCCACCTGACGGCGAGGCAACCGGTTCTCATTGAGGCTATGAAACCCTACCCCGGTTTTGACCTTCGGCAGCGGGCCGACATCGAGGTGATCACTTTCCGGAAGCATGTCTTGATGATTGAAAAGAAAGATCAATAATAACGAGTCTTTTTCGGTCCAATAAACTGATTCGCACTTATGGCGGGGGACTCGAGGACAGGTTTCTCGGCGGCGGTTTGAGCAGGGAAATGTAAGGTCTGGCTTTGTACAAAATTATTCTGACCACGATGTAGAGGATTATAAAAGGGGCGATAAAGCTCAGCTCAAAACCCCCGGCCCAGGCTGGAAGCGTGAACACGAAATCCCCGAAACGCTTGTTGAGCCAGGCAGCGGCGAAGAAGACCGGCCACAAAGATCCCATGCCCATGGCCATACTGAGAAAAAATGATTTACCATAGGCCTCGTTGGCCAGCTTGTTGATCATCTTGTAGGATTTTTCATCCTTGGCCTGTTTGGCCTTGAGAGATTGCTCGTGGTAGTAGAGGGACCTCTCAGCACTCTTGTCCATGGCATGTCGGTTCAGCCGGTAGGCCAGGGCCAGGGTCAACTCGCCCAGCAAGGTCGCCCAAAAGGCCAATACAAAGGTTCCGACCCACCACCCCGCCATCGGATTCGAGAAAAAACGATAGGGCGCGATGAGCACGAAGTCAATTTTAGGCAAAAGCCAACTGATAAAATCCACTTTTAAAGGACCTCTGTCATCAATTCCCGGCCCGGAAAACCGAGCCGGGAATCTTATTTTTCCAGCTAGTTTCCATCCAGAAATGGTCTTTTTTGCCAATCTCGGCGTCAATCTGCGAGGTTGCTTGTGCGGCGTACTTCAGTACGCCTCCGCGCAA
>JAWLEX010000201.1:0-3490 GCA_041685835.1 Desulfatiglandales bacterium | reverse complement strand
GCGAGGTTGCTTGTGCGGCGTACTTCAGTACGCCTCCGCGCAACCTCTTGATTTCCTTGATCTTGACAAAAAATCCTCATTTCTGAATTGGAAACTTGCGAGTGCCCAAAAAGCGTTTCTGGATGGGCACTAACTAATTTCCCGGCGTGTCGGCGAGGGACAAATTGCTTTGCTTATGGTTCTAAGCAAATCGGATGCCACAGGCCCTGCGGCCGCATCAGCCCGCTACTACGCGGGTTCGAGCCGAAAACAACCTCGCGCGTGGTTTAGCATGAAATACAATTTTGTTAGTTTAGGGCATGTTGATCGACATTTTTGTAGGGGTCAACCACTTCTACAATGGCCTCGCCGGCCCTCAGGTCCAGCACCTTGCCGTCCAGGTTCTGTACACGCAGGTGTCCGCTCAAGAGAACGCCGGCATTGATTACCGGGCGCCGTGCCGTTTTCAGACCCCGCCTCCTTGACAAACCGGATTGTCCCCTGCTCGATCAACCGCTTGCCTGTGTTTCCGGATTGGCTGACGCCCCCTGTCCTTAATATAGGGATAAGACCGCTTCAGGGATACGTTTCAACAAGCAGGATAGGGCCCCCATTTGACTCAAAGGTGCAAAACGGTTATGATGACATCCCGGTTCAACGATCAAGAAGGCACCAGCCTTCTTCCCCGAGGCACGGGGATCGACCATATCCACTGCCCCGGCCCTGTCAACACATGAGTCCCGAATTGCACGGGAAGTACGTGGGCGCAACAGGGTTCGCACGCCGGACCTGAATGGAGTCATGATGGCAGCTCGAGATTTCCGCGTGATCCTCCTGGGCCCCGCGGCCGGAACGACCCATGAGCAGCTGGCCGGGGCGCTTGCTCCCCTCTTCAAAACATCCCCGGAACGCATGCGCTCCCTGGTCGCGCGGTCACCCAGCATCATCAAGCGCGGCATGGACGAACCGACCGCCATGAAGATCCGTAATCGTTTGGAACAGGCGGGCGCCCGGGCAAGGGTGGAGCCGGAGGGCTCACTGAAGGGAGGGGCTTCACCACGGCAAGATCCCATGGGGGTTCGCATGATCTGCCCCAAGTGCAATACAGAACAGCCTGAGGCCGCTTCGTGCGCGCACTGCGGGATCATCATAGCCAAGTTCCGCGCTCAAAAAGGGGCTTCGACCGACGAGGCCCCAAGAGAAAGAGTCGATTCAACCAACTTACCCTCCTCCACCCTGGCAACGGCCTCCAGGATAATCCACCCCTTGAGAGGCACCATGGGCGGAGTGGCCTTCCTCTTGATCATCCTTCTGGTTGGCGCGGAGTTCCTGCTCCTGAGTGGGGAGGAGGTCACCCGGCGTTATTTGCCGCTCGGAAGGGAGGATGCATTTGTCGCCGTCCCGGTGGAACGGACCGGCATACCTTACCAGGTGAGCATACAAACGAAAGAACGACTGGCCCTCTACTACGCCCTCGAGACGGATCAGGGTCGTATTGTCTACGAAAAGACTGAACACATCCCCCACGAAGGATATCGGAAGTTTCGTTTCACACCGCCCGAAACCGGGACCTACCGTCTCTATGTACAAAGGGAAACCCTCGTGCCGGGAAGCGTGGACCGGGCCCGTATTATTGTCAGGGTCAACGACCGCCGCGTTCTGGGATCATTATTCTCCAAGCTCAAGTTCTGACCCGCCTGAGGCAAAAACATCCCTTAGAAAGGGATGCCTCTTCAGGAGGGCAGACGTCTCAACCATTCCACGTTCTTCAAAGAAAACCGCCGCCTTTCGCAGGGCCGACGCATCTTTCGAGCAGCGCACCTCTATATAAGTGTCCTTCTCGACCGCGGCGATACCCCGCCAGAATGCATGATTTGCCTTGTCTTCCTCCTCCAGGCCCAGGTGGATGCCTCCGATGCGAAACGCAGCGGGAAAAGCCCCGTTGCGGGCCTCGTGAATCTCATGGTACCGGAGCGCCTCCCGGTGCCGGCCGGCCGCTTCCAGGGCGTCCGCCAGGTTCTTGAGACGATAGTTCATTTCGGGTTGAAGGCTGTAGGCGGTCTCGAAAAAGGGCAGGGATTCTTCCACCCGCCCCTGATCGATAAGGCACTGGCCGATATCGGCCAGTCCCGGGCAGTATCCGGGGGCCTCGAGGCAAGCCCTCTTGGCATAGTGGTAGGCCTGAGCCGTGTCGCCAATGCCGAAACTCGCAAAGGCCGCGTAGAGCTTCAGGCAGGGGTCGCCGGGAAAACGATCCAGGCCGGCCACCGCGGTCTCCAGAAGGGCCTCCGCTCTGTCCTCCTCATACAGCCTGTCCGCCAGTTGCTGCAACTCAAAGGACTTGGGCAACGGGCCCTGAAGCAACTCGGGTTGTTCCATGACCTCCACGCACAGGTCCCCCACCCAGCGGTGAAGCGGGCTCAAATACCCTCCGTAAACTGAATACGACACAAAGGCATCTTGGATGCGGTACTCCTTTTGAAACAATTCACCGAAAACAGAGTAGACGGCCGCTGAAAGGTCCATTCCGGCCGCCCGGGCAAAAGGAGGGAAAAAATCGACATCCACGCTCAAGATCAAGGGAGAGGTGACATCAGGCAGAGCACCGGCATCACAGATTATGAGCGGAACTCCTTGAAACCGGCCCCGGAACCGGCCGTCTTCCAGGCGAAAAGTTCGGATATCTTCTTCAGGAAAGGCATATCCTCGAAGAAATTCGCGCAGCGCATTCTCAGGGTTGGATTCAGCAAAATAAGGAAAGGGGATCACCCAGTAGACGCGGTCGACGATCCCCAGACGGGCCGCCGCAAAAATGAAATTTCCGATGTGATAGAGCGACGCCTTGCTCCCGGATCGGGCATCGCTCATGAGATCCCACTCTTTCTCGCGGTAAATGCGGCGCAACTTCTCGATCTTGACCTTGGGGACCAGCCGCATATCGTCGTGGGCGTCAATATTTATGAGAACAGCACCCCGAATTCCCCTGGAGGCCCAGTGCGCAAGGGCCTCACTGTGTTCCTCGAAGAGATGGGCCGCCGGAAGGGGGTCTTTACCCAGAACCGGGGCCCCGGCCTCAACCTTCGCGGCGCAGAAAAAGATCAGGACCGAACTGCAAACCAGGGCCAAACATGAAGACTTAAGACTTGGAATCACTTTTGTCTACCAACGGTTACTGGCTGCCCACAGCCGCCCCTGGAGCGCCCTGTTGCGCAGCCGGAGGAGGTGTAGTCTGTGTGGGCGCAGCCGGCCTGTGCTGCTGAGCCGGGGCCTCGAGATCCATTTCCTGTATGGGGTCCTCTGGAGGAAGCGACTGGGTGGAACCGGCCCTGCCTAATCCCTGAACAGGGGCTGCCGGGCGCGCCTGGTCCTCCGGAAGGGCGGGACGCCAATCCTCCAGCGCAGCTGACGGCCTGCGCGGTCGGTCTCCCTGAGCCGGCGATGCCGGGCGCATCTGACCTCTCGGACGCGACACCTGCTCAGGGGCTGCAGGGCGCATCTGGCCTCTCGGACG
>JAWLEX010000078.1:0-15313 GCA_041685835.1 Desulfatiglandales bacterium | reverse complement strand
CAAACTAAACGCTTATTCTTAGCGCCAGTGCTCCTTGACTTCGGGTTGCGGGCGATAGCCCGCCTTAGGAATGATGGAATGTCATCGACCCAGATGACTGCTCGGGGTAGCGCGAAAAACGGGAATTGAAATCCTGATTTGCAGGAGGCGTATGCATTGTCTCAAGAGCTTTGCCCGCGCAGGATACCTATGGCTTGGACCAGCCTTTCCACCAGGTGCTCGTGGTATATGCGCCCGCCTTCGGCTGAGGCTTTGCTCGGCTCTCCGGTGGTGCCTCCGGCTGCGGCCACGGACGGCGCCATCTCTTCTTCGCTGCTGGGCACGTAGCAGAGGGTGTCCCCGCTGAACCCGGGATCCACAGAGTAGAGGGGCCGATCCGGATGCGGGTTGTCCACGGCCCTATCCATTTTGACCAGGTCCGGATAGCAGTGCCACATGTGCGAACTCTCGATCTCTTCGGCGTGACCCACCGCCCCCCAGCCCGCCCTGCGGGCGATGCTCTTGGACATGAAGGCCGGATCGAAGATCACGTATTTTACTCCCAGTTCCCGCTTTGCCCGCTCCCCGACCATCTGAAGCCAGGTGATATTTACGATCCGGTGACCGTTGATCATCAGAAACTTGTCAAAGCCGTGCCGAAAAAGGGAATGCACGATATCGGACCCTATCTCCACCAGCAGCTCGGGACGTATCGTGATGGTCCCCGGCAGCACCATGTGGTGCGGGCTCCATCCGAACCAGAGAGGCGGAGCTACCAGTGCATCGGCGCGCCTTGCCCCGGCCTCTGCAAGGGCCATGGCCACGTAGGTGTCGGTCCCCACCGGCAGGTGCGGTCCGTGCTGCTCTGTGCTGCCCACAGGAACAATCACGGTCTTGTCGCATTCATTGATCCGGGTCTTGATCTCCTCCCATGTCAGGTCCTGAAGCCAAACCCTGTCTTTCATGCTCTACCCCCTTGCTGTTCGAGGCAACAATCCCCCCCTTTCATGAAAGCCAAAAACTCCCTCACCAGCCGATCTATACATCTACGCAAGCAGCCGGGCAAGGGCCCGCAGTTTATCGTGCTGCTCGCGAACCAGCCTGTGGGCCTCCTCCATGCTGGTCCTGACAAAGCGGACCGTGTCGCCGGGAGTGGCCTGGGCGACCTTGGAAAGATCGGAGGAAATCACGGTCGCGATCTTGGCATAGCCTCCCACTGTCTGCTCCACCAGCAAAACGATCGGCTGGCGGTCCGCCGGGATCTGGATGCCGCCGGGCATGCTGGGTTCGGAGACTATGCTTTGGGGTTTACCGTCGGCAATGGGGATATCCGGGCCCTTGAGCCGGTATCCCATGCGGTCGGCCTTGGCCGTCACCATGTAGCTCGAAGAAAATAGGAGCTCAAGGCCTTCGTCGAAATAATCGTCCTGGGGCCCGGCAATGGCCAACAGTGAAATCTCTTCCGGATGGGATGGGCGGAGTTCTTCTGGAACGGCTCTAGGTCCCGTATTACGCGTGCCGCCGGCCGCCGGAAGTTCGTCCCCCGGGGCCAGGGGCCGGCCGGCAAGGCCTCCTATACGGCCGCCTGCATAGGTGGAGCGACTCCCCATGACCCTGGGAACGTCGATTCCGCCGGTCACGGCCAGGTATCCCCTGCAGCCGCTTTTTACCTGGTGAACCTCGATCACATCGCCCGGGATCACAGCAAAGGAACTCCAGCATTGCACAGGTTCTTCGTTGAGGGTGATGTTGAACTCCCCCCCGCACAAGGCCACGTCGCACGCAGCCAGCACCTCCAGCTTAGGCCCTGTCACGGTTATTTCCAGCACCGCCCTGTCCGGTGGGTTTCCCACAAGGATGTTTGCCGCGGCATGGGCAAAGGGATCAAGGACTCCGGAGACCGGAACCCCCATTTTCTGAAAACCGTAGCGCCCCGCATCCTGGACCGTGGTGTAGGCGCCGGGGGTGAGAACGGAAAACGTTTTCATTCCTCCGGTCTCCCTTGTTCTTGCGCGATCCTGCGATAGTCGCCCTCTCTGATGGGAACGAACCGGATCAGGTCTCCGGCCGTATAGAGAAAGGGGGTTTCCCGCTCCGGAGCGAACAGCCTGAGGGGCGTTCGCCCTATCAGACGCCATCCGCCAGGGCTGGCCACCGGGTAGACGCCTGTCTGATTGTTGGCGATCCCCACAGAGCCTTCCGGCACATGAAATCTGGGGGTCTCGAGCCTGGGGGTGTGAAGTGATTCTGCAAGCCCTCCCAGAAAGGGAAACCCTGGTGTGAAGCCGATCATGTAGATCGGATAGAGAGGCTCGCTGTGGATTCGAATCACCTCATCCACGCTGAGTCCATGGGTCTCTGCCACGAAGCCGATGTCCGGACCGAAATCACCCCCATAGCAAACCGGAATATCCACAACCTTCGGCGGCGGGATGCAGCTCGAATCCATGTCTTGTTCCAGGGCCAGCAAGGCCTGCTCGATGCCTTCGGGGACGGTCTGCATGGGGTCGTATATGATAAGCAGGGAACGATAGGTCGGGATGACCTCCACGATCCCTACGGGGGGCCGCTGTTCCAGGATTAGGGCGGCTGCCCTTACCTTTCGGTTTACCGAAAGATCGATGCCCTCTCCGAATTCCGCCAGGATGCCCCTGTCCCCGGCCGGCCGAAACCTGGGAGTGTCATACAATGAATTTGTCACGAAAGCCCCTTTTACTCAACCCGGGAACGTCTTTTCAAACCTCTTCATGGGGCGGGTACGGCCATGGGAATCACCGAGATTCCCTCCTGCTCAAGGGCCTTTCGAATCCCCCGCACCAGATCAAGGGCCGTGGGCGTGTCGCCGTGAACGCAGAGGGTCTGGACCTCCAGAGGGACTTCGCTGCCGTCCACTGCAACCACCATCCCATCCCTGGCCATGCGAAGCGCCCGCTGGGCGACCGTATCCGGGTCTTTTATCACCGCGCCGGGCAGGCGCCGGGAGACCAGTGTCCCTTCCGGTGTATAGGCACGGTCCGGAAAGGCCTCATAGACCACCTTGAGCCCCACTTCCCGGCCAATGCGCCGCATGGTCTCGCCCTTTGCCCCGGCCAGGGCCACGTAACAGAGCGCCGGATCCACAGCCACGACGGCCTCGGCCGCGGCCCTCGCGACCTTTTCGTTTTCAACGGCGGTCAGATACAAGGCCCCATGGGGCTTGACATGCTGGAGCCGGACCCCGTGGATACGGCAGAAGGCGGCCAGGGCCCCGATCTGGTAGACCATGTAGCTTCGGATTTCTTCTTTGGTGCAGTCCATGTTGCGCCGGCCGAAGCCGATCAGGTCCGGATATCCCGGATGGGCCCCTACCCCTACACCGTTTTCTACGGCCATGAACACGGTCTTTTCCATGACCAGCGGATCTCCGGCATGCCACCCGCAGGCAATGTTTGCCGAGGTAATGTGCCGGATCACTTCACTATCCATTCCAAGAGAGTATACGCCGTAGCTTTCTCCCATGTCACAGTTCAGATCGATGCGTTTCACAGAATTTCTCCTGAGTTATTCCGATTTGTCGCCGATTGAGGATGATATGCAGCCCGACTTATCAATGACCACAGCCGGTCTTCTTGTCAAACGAAGCCGGGCGGAACCTATTGGCCGATCATCAACTGCGGCAGGTACAGGACGATCTGCGGAAAAAGGGTTACTATCATCGTGGTCAGGAGCATCAAGAAAAAGAAAGGAAGGGCGTGGCGTGCCACCTTTGTGATCGGCTCCCCGGTAAGGCCCTGGATGACGAACAGGTTGAACCCCACCGGCGGGGTGATCTGGCTGATCTCCACCATCAGGATCAGGTAAACCCCGAACCAGATCGGGTCGAATCCGGCCGCCGTGACCATGGGGAGGGCGATTGGAAGCGTGATGACCACGATCGAAAATCCGTCCAGCAGGCAGCCCAGCACTACGTACATGGCCCCGAGCATAACCATCAGCATGTAGGGCGAGAGGTTCATCTGTGTGATGCCCTCGGTGATGGCCGCCGGAATCCCCAAAAAACCCATGACACGAGACAGAAACCCCGCCCCTACAACAATGAGCATAATCATTGCATTGGTCTTGACCGCGCCCCGGAGGCAGTCGAACATGATCCTCAGGTTCATCTGGCGGTTGATAACTGCGAAGATGGTCGCCCCAAAAACTCCCAGGGCCGCGGCCTCGGTGGGGGTGGCCACCCCTGCGTATATGCTTCCCAGCACCATGAGGATCAGCAGTAAGGTGGGGAGCAGATCTTTAAGCCCCAGGAACCGGTCGGCCCAGGAATAAGACTCCTTCAACCGCGGGGCGATGTTCGGGTTCCGGATGCCCCGGTAAATGATGTAGAGCGAATATACGCTTGAAAGCAGAAGCCCCGGCAAAATACCGGCGATGAACATCTTGCCGATGGAGACCTCGGCCAGGATCGCATATACGATCATGATCAAGGACGGCGGAATAAGAAATCCCAGGGTCCCGGCCCCGGCCAGGGAGCCCATGGCCAGACGACGATCGTAGCCGAGCTTGTCGAACTCGGCCAGGGTGATCCTCCCCACCGTGGCGGTGGTGGCCGCGCTGGATCCGGAGACTGCGGCAAACAGCGTGCAAGATACGATGTTCATGAGCAGCAGGCCACCGGGAAGCCGGTAAAGCCAGGGCACCAGGGCCTTGAACAGGCGCTCGGAAATGCCGGATCTGAACAGGATCTCTCCCATGAATATGAACATGGGCAAGGCGACGTATTCCCACTTTTCAACCGTGGACCAGAGGGACGAGGCCATGTTGTTTCCAGCCGGCAATGGGCTGAAGAGGGTCATTCCGACAAAGCCGACGATGAAAAGGGAAAACCCGACCCAGATGCCGGAACCAAGGGTCAAAAAGAGCAAGCCGAAGACCACCAGGGACATCTGAGTCATGGTCGCATCCATCAGATCACCTCCTCGCCGGTGCTGATGGCCTTAAAGGTCTTCAGGGTAATCCCCAGGAACTGAATGAAAAAGGCGGCCGCGCCTACGAGCATGGCCACCATTGGAATCCAAAGGGGAGTGTGGGTCAGGGTGCCTGATGTGGAGCCATAGCGGTAGGCGGAGGCCGTCATCAGATACAGGTACCACGAGAGGTAGCCCATGAAGGCGGTGGCCACGGAAGTAGCCACAAAGGTAACGATTCTTGAGGCCTTCTCGGGCAAGAAGACGAGCACCAGTGTGATCCGAATATGGCCCTTTTCCTTGAGGCAGTACCCGCCGCCCAGGAAGACGATGGCTGCCAGGCCGTAGGCGCTGTATTCGTCGGCGATGAGGGTGGTCTTTTCAAAGAAGTTCCAGAGAAAGACCTCTAGCAGGATCACAATCGTCATCAGTGCCAGCAGGACCGCCGACAGGGCAGCCGCGGCGTTGCTCAGCTTTTCGGTCCATCGAATCAGGCTCTGCATCGGGTCTTCGGCTCCTCATGCGGTTTTCGGGGAGCCGGAAAATGCTCCGGCTCCCAAACGAACCGCTTCCTATCCCCGGGAAAAACCGCCACCGGACCGGCAAGTCCTATATATTATCGCCCGGTGATCCGGTAGTATTCGTCCAGGATCTTCTGGGCATCTGCACCCGCCTTCTTGACCCACTCGGCCCGAAGCTGGTTGCCGACCTCGTTGAGTTCCCTGCGGAACTCGGAACTGACCGGGGTGATGATCATGCCGTTTTCCTCCAGGATGGCGCGGGACTTTCGGTCCATGTCGCCTGCCAGGTTCCACATCTCGTCTTCCATATCAACGGCGATGTCCATCACGATATCCTGAATCTTTTTGGGCAGCGAGTTCCATGCCTTCATATTGACGTTGAACATGTTAACCGGCCCTACGATATTGATGGGAGTGAAGTACTTGAGCACCTCCCAGGCCTTGGCGTCCACGCCCGAGACGGAAGAGGTGTACATGGAGTCAAGCAGCCCGGCCTTCATGGCGGGGTAGACCTCGGAAAATGGCATTTTCCTGGCGGCAATGCCGGTGGCGTTTCCGAATTCCAGGCCGGTGCCGTCGTAGACCCGCATTTTCAGGCCTGCCAGGTCCTTGAGCGATTTTATCTCCCGCTGGGTGTATATTCCCGAGAACGGCCACACCGAGGAGTACAGGGTGAACTGATTAAACTTCTCGAGGATCTTCGCATAGGTCGGCTTTGCAAGCTGGTACAAAAGCCGTTGTTCAAAGGAGTTGGAGGAGATGAAGGGCTGAGCGGTCAGTGCAAGCACAGGGGCGTCGCCTTCCACCATGCCGGTGGGCACCTCTGCAATGGCCATCTGTCCTTCAGCCACTGCCCTGAGCAGCTCCGGCCCCTTGAACCCCAGGGCCGCCCCGGGATGAAGCACGATCTCCAGTTCGCCACCGGTGGCCTCAAAGACTCGATCGGCGAACCGCTGGGCTCCCTGGGAGTGGAAATTGCCCGCCGGATAATTCAAGTGGCAGTCCCACTTGGTCTTGGCAAGGGCAGGGACGATCCCTGCACACACAAACACGAGGGCCAGAAAAACGACAAGTATCTTTTTCATGATTGCACCTCCAGTGTGGGTTGACGGCCTTGATTGGTTAGAGCGGCACTACACCTGCGTTCTGCAGTCTCATGCCGCTATGTAAAGCAGTATCCTGTTCTGAAATGCCGTACTGTGCTTGGTCAGGGTGGCCTTGAGCAGATTTTCGTCCCGTTCCCGAATGCATTGAATGATTCTGTTGTGCTCCTCGACCACGGAGCGGTAATGCTCCTCCAGGGACCGCAAGGGATCGATGGCGTTTCCAAAAGAGAGGTATGCAAGGCGGTTGGTTGCGCAGCGCACCTTGTGCAGGGCATGAACCAGGTAGTCGTTGCCGGAGCATTCAGAGAAGAGCCTGTGAAACTCGTTGTTGCTTTCAACGAGGCCGAGCACATCGTTTTGTCTGATGGCGTTCTGAACCTCATCGTTGGCCTCTTCCATCTGTGGAAGCAGCCTGCCGGCATCCAATCGTACCGCCAGGCCGGCCACTCCCTGTTCCAGGATTCGAAGAGCGGCAAACGCAGCCTTGGTGTTCTGTACGGTCAGGGGCCTGACGACCACTCCCCGGGCCGGTTCGGACTCCACCATGAAGTCTGCGGCCAGACGCTGCAACGCTTCCCGAATAGGTGTACGGCCGATGCCCAAGTCCTTGACAAGGAACTTTTCCTCCAGCCGCTGTCCCGGTGCATACTCAAGGGTCATGATCTTACGGTAGATCAACTCGTAGGCCGTGCAACCCAGCGGCTGTTTGACACCGGGCGCGACGGAAAGACTGGAGGCATTGGAGCTTGCACGCATGGAATATACTTGACATAGGCTTTAGATATATGTCAAGTATATTTTGCAGTAATTCAGCTAGCCCAGCATCTCCGGCAAGGAACCCTTTAATCAACCTGCTGAAAAAAGGAGACTTTGATGTGGCAGCCGAATCATATAAAGTTGTCTCGCCTGTGATGGGGACTTTTTACCGGGCCTCATCTCCTGATTCAGATCCGCTCGTAACGCCGGGCCAGAAGGTGAAGGCAGGGCAGGTTGTCTGCATCATCGAATCCATGAAAATCTTCACAGAACTCAGGACTGAGAAGGCAGGCACGGTAAAAAAGATCCTACTTGAAAATGAAGACATGGTTATGAAAAATCAGGAAGTCATTCTGATCGAGGTAGATAGTGCATAAGGTCTTGATCGCCAACCGCGGTGAGATCGCCGTTAGGATTGTCAGGGCATGCAAAGATATGGGCATTGCCTCTGTAGCCGTCTATTCCGACGCGGACAAGGACGCCCTGCATGTAAACATGGCCGACGAGGCAGTGCACATAGGCCCGCCCATTGCCCGAAAAAGCTACCTGAACATGGAACGTATACTGACGGCGGCAAAAGAAACCGGGGCGGACGCGGTCCATCCCGGCTACGGTTTTCTCGCCGAAAGCACCGCCTTTGCGGACGGGTGCGAAGAGGCCGGCCTGAAATTCATCGGCCCTCCTGCGCCTGCCATCGCCTTGTCCGGCAACAAGTCTCAAGCCCGCAAGACCCTCAGGGAAATAGGTATCCCTGTAATCCCAGGAAGCGAAGGAGTGGTCGATAACACAGAGGCCGCTGTTGAAGAGGCGGAAAAGGTCGGGTTTCCGGTGATCCTGAAGGCATCGGGCGGGGGCGGGGGCCGGGGCATGCGCATAGCAAACAGCGCGGCTGAACTGGTGGGAGCATTTCCAACCGCATCGGGCGAGGCCCTCGCCTCCTTCGGCGATCCGGACATTTACGTGGAGAAATACATCCGGCGGCCCCGCCACATCGAGGTCCAGATCCTCGCGGATTCTCACGGAAACGTGGTTCACCTGGGGGAGCGGGAATGCAGTATCCAGAAGCGCTACCAGAAGCTCATCGAGGAATCCCCCTCGCCGTTTGTCGACGAAAATCTGCGGCATAAGATGGGGGAGACGGCGGTGGCGGCTGCAAAGGCCGTGGGATACGAAAACGCCGGCACCGTTGAGTTCCTGGTGGATGCCGACAAGAACTTCTACTTCATGGAGGTAAACGCCCGGGTCCAGGTGGAGCACCCGGTCACCGAGATGGTCACCGGCATCGATATCATCGCAGAACAGCTTTCAATCACTGCGGGCAAGACCCTTTCCGTTTCCCAGAAAGACGTGGTTCTGCGTGGATGGTCCTTGGAGTGTCGGATCAACGCAGCCGACCCTGACAATGATTTCGCACCCTCCCCCGGAGAAGTCGATTCGGTAGTCCTGCCGGGCGGGCCTTGGGTGCGCATCGACACCTATCTGGCCCCCGGCTGTTTTGTTCCGCCCTTTTACGACTCGCTCGTAGCCAAGCTGGTGATATGGGCCCCGGACCGGCCCTCGGCAATCGCCCGCATGCAACGGGCCCTTTCCGAACTGACCGTCCAAGGAATCCAGGTCACCACATCTTTTCACAGGAAAATTTTGGCCCACGAGGATTTCCGCAGCGGCGACTTCGACACCCATTTCCTGGAACAATTCCGCGCAATCTGAAGTCTCATTGCTTCACTCGTCCTCAGAAGCGAGACCGGATTATCATTGTGGTCAGTCGCCAAGCCCTCATTCATTCCCGCTTTACCACTTTGGTTTGTTCTCCTGTGTATTAGTCCGCCGCCTTGAGGAGGTCTTTCACGGAACCTGATAAAACCACCTTACTGTGGGGTGCCCAGAATCCTCACACGCCTGACCCCAAGTTCTCCACTCCGGTTCACTAACTCCAGCCATCTGTAATCGTCTCGAAAAGCTTTGTCACGAAGATTCATGGTCTCTTCCCCATTCATGAAGACTTCAACCTGACCATTATCTGCTTGACGCCATACGAGTTCGTGCCGTTCTCCGATCCCGGGACCAGCTTTCAGCTCAGAGCTGTTAACGAGTTCCCGTTGCCCCCTTCGCAATCGATAAAGATCCATGATCCCTTCTTCGCCTGTATGGATAGCCAATAAGTACCCATAATCGCCGGCTTGTTCCTGGAGCAGAGCGATTTCAAAATGCCCCTCCACGCCGGGCTCATTGTGAACGCTGAAAGCCAGTTCCAGGGAGAACGCATTAGTGACCCGAGTTCCAAGGCGAATCCTTGCAGGGCCTTCTCTGGAGACATCCCTCTTTGATCGAGATTCGCTTTCTCTTCTGGGCTCATCTCGCTTGAAGGCTTGATCAAGCAGTTCTCCAAACACGGCTCTACCCAGATCCTTTGTCGAGTCTTCAGAACGTTCCCTGGCGGATTCTTCCGGCGCGGCCCGCCTTTTGGGCTGCACGCTGGATCGCAACCCCAAAGAGGCATCAATCCAGAACTTCCCGGATATTACCGTCCACTCAGGATCTGCAGCGAAATTCCCATCGGAGAAGTCATCAAACAGCAACTCCCTGCGCCAAGGCCGGTCATATTTTGATACCAGGTCCTCCAGGGCCTGTTGAAGCCAGCGGTCTGCGGCTCTCTGGTCCCTGGATTTCTCAGCCAAGGTGCGCAACTCATCGATTAACTCCTGCAATTCAGGATTCTCATCGGCTCGGCAGTGCAAGGGGATGGACACGATAAAAACCGCCGATACTATCCAGACCGGCAACCTAAATACACCTCGTATCATAATGGGCCTCCATGTGCGTTGAATGGCTGAAAGGCAACTATTAATATTTTACCAGAAAACGTTGGATACTGGAACTCATAAACCACGGGGTAATGCATATGGGAGAGGTCCTTGACCTGAAATGCGAAGATGCCCGGGCAAAGGCCGAAGGGCCTCCCTGATCAGAATCGGAAGGCAGCGTATCGCCCCGGAAATCCTCCAAGCGTGAGCAGGCACCATTAATTCCACAAAAGCATCTTCCCCGGGGGAGTAATAAGGGTATGTTGAAATAAGGGGGGACTCGAAGATGGAAGTATTAGGGCGCTTTAGTGAACGGCACGGCGGTCCAGTCCCGCTGGATTGTGTGGTTACTTGTTCAGAAGAATGCCCGGACCAATGATCTTATCACCGAATTTCTCGGAGATGGAGTCCAGGGCGGCAGTCAGTTCCTTCTTCTTCTCAGAAGCCTTGTCTTCGAGAAAAAGAGAGAGCTGGCCCTCCATTTCGGCATCCACGAACTGGGACACGGAAATACCCAGTAAACGAACAGGCCTGTTACCCACCGCTGTCTTATTCAACAGGCTGGAAACAGTGCAATATATGTCCGACGTGTCATCCGTCGGGGCAGGCAGGGTCGCAGACCTTGTTATTAACTTGAAGTCACTGTATTTCACCTTCAAGGTGATGGTCCTTCCCTTGACCGATTCTTGTCGTACTCGGCGGGCGACTCTGTTCGCAAGAGACAGGAGCTCCTTCCTGACCAAATCCAGCTCAGTAATATCCTCCAAGAAGGTTTCCTCATGACCTATGGACTTGGCATCATGCTCGGGTTGCACATCTCTGTCATCCACCCCCATGGAAAGCTGATGCATCCTGGTGCCATATTTGCCGAACCTCCTCTCCAACACCTTGACCGGCGTCCGGCTCAGATCCCGAAAAGTCTTAATATTGAGTCTTTCCAGCGCTTCCTGAGTGACTCTCCCAACACCCCACATCTTGTTCACAGGAAGAGGGTCCAGGAATTCCCTGACACGCTCTTCAGGCACCACGGTCAAGCCATCCGGTTTTTCCATGTCAGAGGCGATCTTTGCCACAAACTTCGACGGCGCAACCCCGGCTGAGGCGGTCAATCCGATCTCCCGGAACACGGTCTCCTTGATTTTCCGTGCGATATCCTCGGGCCGGCCAAAAAGCCTCGCAGACCCTGTGACATCCAAGAATGCCTCGTCAATGGAGAGGGGCTCAACCAGCGGTGTAAAACGATGGAAAATCTCAAAGACCTGCAGAGAGAGCTCCCGGTACCTTGACATCCTGACAGGCAGAAATACCGCATGCGGGCAGCGCCGCATCGCTTTTGCTATTGGTTGGGCGGAATGGACGCCGTATTTGCGGGCCTCGTATGATGCAGAAGACACCACGCCCCTTTCCCGGCCTCCTCCCACGACCACCGGCTTACCCCTGAGTTCGGGGTTATCCAGCACTTCGACGGCCGGATAAAAGGCATCCATATCCAAATGGATAATCACCCTTGTTCTGGCATTTCTATCCTCATAGTCCCGGATTGACCTTCTCTTCTTCAAAAGCTCGAAAAAATCAGACATGCAATCACTCCTTTCCTTATAGGAAGATTTTACCACCGAAACCCCGAAGGGCAAGGGGGGATGAACAACTTGCTTCCAATCCTCCATGGCGATATAGAAGAAGATACCGGGATATTTTCTCCACTGAATATCAGAAAGAAGTGGTTCCATGAAAAAAAGCAGCTCTATTAATTCTGGCTCTCCTGGCGATCCGGGCCGGGCATGTCCTGTTAGCGGCGGGCCCGACCATCAAAAACATCGATACGTCCGGCCGGAACATCATCTGTTTCGGCGACAGCGTCACATACGGCAATGCCCTGAAAAAACGCGTGAACAGAGAGGCGGTTTAACCTCGTGTCCATTTTCTCGGGGGAAGATCATCCGACCCGCCACCTCGTGGTGCTCCATACGGTATGATGTGTCCCCGTAACAGGTTCAAATCAGAATGAAACAAGCCGCTTTAGTGGATAAATCGGTCGGCGGGCTGATCAGCGCCCTGAGCGCCTACATGATCTGGGGGTTTACCCCCATCTATTTCAAGACCTTGAAAGAGGTGCCCCCCTTTGAGATCCTGATGCATCGCATGGTCTGGTCGTTCATCCTGCTGCTCATGCTGGTATGGATTTTCAGGCGCACACAAACCTTTCTGACGGCCTTGAAAAACCTGCGTACCATGGGGATCCTGCTGGGCACGACCCTTATTGTCGGGCTCAACTGGTTTTTGTTCATCTGGGCGATCAACAACAACCGGATTCTGGATGCCAGCCTGGGCTATTTCATTTGTCCGCTGGTCAATGTCATCCTTGGGGCGTTGATCCTGCGGGAGCGTCTGCGGCACCTGCAATGGGCCGCGGTCCTGTTTGCCGCTGCGTCGGTATTCTACCTGACGCTCACCCTGGGTGCATTTCCATGGGTTTCATTAACCCTGGCCTTCAGCTTCGGGTTCTATGGCCTGATTCGAAAGACCGCACCTGTGGAGGCCCTGGAAGGATTGGCGATTGAAACCCTGCTCATGTTCATCCCGGCGGTACTCTACCTATGGTGGCTGGACGGGCATGCGGACGGAACTTTTTTGCGGGTGAGCGGGCACATCAATCTGTTGCTGATGGGCACCGCCTTGGCCACGGCTGTACCACTGTTGCTTTTTAATCTTGGGGCCCGCCGCCTGCATCTGGCCACCATCGGTTTTCTGCAATATATCGCCCCCAGCTGCACGTTTGTGCTGGCTGTTTTCATTTACCATGAGCCCTTTTCAACGGCCAAGGCCCTTGCCTTCGCCGTCATCTGGGCGGCACTGGGCCTGTACAGCTATGACACCGTCATTCACTACAGGACGCTCCATCGGGTGACGGGTTAGTTCTTTTCAATATTAAGCAATCAGGGCATTAACGAGAAAAGATTCATCCTGAATTCTTGGTCGGTAGGTGAAAAACGCCCTGGTGCCTGCCGTGACTCTTTTTCCACAAGTTATCATCGCAGCAGCGCTCAAGGCAGCTTGCTGCAGATGTTGTCTCCTGGTTGGGTGAAGGAAAGGCCCTGGATCCCGGCACCGGCGCCGGATACCTGTTCCAGGCCGGCGAGCAAGCTCTACTTGCCGTCTGGGGAGGTCTATTTCGGTTGCCGGCATTGCCACAATCTCACGTGCACGAGTCACCAGGAGCACAAGACCGGCCTGGGAGTCTTGGGGCCGATTGCAGACAGCACAGGGTGCAAATTGGAAGATGTCCGGAAGCTGCTGAAGCCTGCGATTGTACTGCAGCGGGTGTAAGGGGCAAGGGCGTAGTCCGGCGCCCGGGCGTCTTACTTATCGAATCATGCACAGTTAGGAGTGCCTAAAATCGCCAGTATTCCAGAGCAATCATTGAACGGGCTGCTCAGGGGCGGCACGCTTTTCGCCGTCCCCTGAAGCAGCGAGGTTAGCGATAATCATGGGTTAACCTTGGCCTCCAAGTACCGAAGATAAGCCTCAATCATGGCCCGAGCGATGCCTCGTGCCTCAGTCAGTTCGGCTTCAGTGGCATCTCGCAGAACGCCACCAGTTTTTCCGCGGTGACGCCCTTGTCGCAGCGGCTCGTTATTACAGAGGTGTCCGAAGCGAGACCACTGGGTATTGCTGATACCAAGGGCTGACCGCGTGGAACTCTCACCCCCGAACTTCGCAGAGAGAGCATCCCGGATCTCATAAAGATGAACGAGTTCGTTATTAGGATCTCGTACTGCCGCTGCTTGGCTCTTGAGCAACGAAGTCAATAACGAATCAGTGGGACGGTGGGAGCTAATCAGCTCCGCGAGGCTCTTCTTTTTCTTTATACGATCTCGCTTTGAGTCGGCGACTACGTTACCATCTTTGTCTGTAATTCGAATATCAACAGTCCCTACAGAGACCTTTATCCGCGCGGGTTCAGGCTCAATAAAGATGTCTCTGCGTCCGTCTGGATGGATCCGGGTCTTCGTCGAGCGCGAGAGTTCGTATGGACGGTGAGTGAAAAGCTGAACGCCTAAAAACCTGTCATTTAGAGAATCGTGCAGTCGCTGTTGCATTTTTGGATCTGCTTCAAAGATTACGGAATCAATCTTCGCCTGCACTTGGCCATCTGCGATGGTCATCTTGTAATCCTGGCGAGAAATCTCGATTGCCTCCTCGGAATAATCAGGGGGCGAGAACTTCCACTCTAGCAATACAACCGTGCTCATATACTGCACCTTGTGACGCTAACGGTGCAAATCAGCCGCGAGTGGTACGAGTCGGCTGAATTTGCTTTGATAGGCCGCTTTACTATGCATTTCAAGAACTGCTTTAATAGACGACGACCATTGAGGCCGAAATAAATACGCTTTTGTCTGACGAATTCACTTCCAAAATTGCCACCATTTCTTTTCTCTCCGGTATTTCTGTTCAGTTGCTGCTCCCGCATTTTTACTCACATTTGGATCCAGCGAAACATCCGCCTTGAAAACACCTGTGGGCTGAGGAGATCCTTCCAAGTAGGGCTTAAGTTTAGTCATACATTTTGGACAAATATTCCAGTCAGAAGTGTCTTGTGCAACAATTGTGTTTTTCCAACCTTCGTACCACCCAACCTCATCCATTAGAGCCCTTGGATCTTTGACCAAACCTAGATGTAATGGATTGAAGCCTTTTTTAAATACGGCTTGACGCATGTTTTCTGCACCAATAAAAGTGCCGACACCAGGGGCATTACAAATATCACACACAGCCATTTTGTTACCTCCTTTCGCATAAAGAAACATCGCAGGGTTGCGCCACTAATTCCAGTGGCCTATCAATGATTAGATTGACCCGCATAAAATGCGGGATTTCCCTTTTCTGTCCATATAAGACGCCTTCAGGCACTCCGTAAAAATGATTTAACTTCTCGTGATTCAATGATTTTTCGCTGGCCTGTCGATTTAGCTCGGCATGTTATGCGGGTCGGCATAAGACACCTCTCAAAGGCCGTCCACAGGACTCCGTACTCTGCACTTTCTGTAATTGGAAGAGAATGATTCCGATTGTAGCACTCAGAATCCTCATGTTCCATATTCACCCTACAATACTTGAAAGCGGCTCTCTTCCATATTTAACCCCAACCCCTTGAGATCCGACCGGAGTCAAATCAAAAGGAAAGTCTCAAAAGGCTGATG
>JAWLEX010000200.1:0-3512 GCA_041685835.1 Desulfatiglandales bacterium | reverse complement strand
TCTCTTTCGATCCCGATTTCGATCCCGATCCCGATTTCGATTATACTAACATCAACACTTCTTGTTTTTTCTGACAGCTTTTCAGGAGTAAGGCACTAATAACACTGACCACACGAATACCCACTTCCACCTCCACCCCCACCCCTGCTGACACAGGTACAAAAACAGGTACAGAAACAGGTACAGAAACAGGCACAGAAACTGATAACAAACCGCTTGACTTTCTATTGAGCGTCATTTAGAGTGCCACTGATTTTTTGCAGTATCCGATCCCCGCCCCCTGTCCTGATTGCATGGGCGCGGATCCTGCATGCCAACCGATCCAAAGGCATTTCACTGCCTCTCGCACGGCCATCCGGCCAAGGTGGGGAACATCACCGTGAACAGGTCAAAATCATTCGACATCTTTTTGGTAGTGGCAATCGCCGCATTTCTCTTTGTACCGTCCATGAGCGGGTCCTTCTCCTTCAGGGAAAGCGAAGAAAGGGATGCCGCGGCCGAGCGCTGGTCCGCGGAAGAACGCGCCGCCGAGGTCAATCGCCTGCTTTCCGTTCCCTGCGACGGGAGGCTCAAGAAACAGAAGATCGCCCTGATCATAGGAGAGCTGGTGGAGGAACAGGGTATCCTGTACGAACCGGGCAAGTACGGTCCCCTGTTTCAGGAAATCAGCCGGCGTCTTAACGACCTTGGCCTTCGTACGTACACCCGGGAAGAGATTCAGGCCCGGATCGCAGCCGAGGAAGTGAAGGCTTTCTTGAACAACGACGTGGACGCCGCATCCACTGCGGCACAGAGGCTCGGGGCGAGCTATTTCCTTCGAGGCATGATTCGCTCGAAGGTGAGGGTAAACCCTGTGGTCAGGGTCGAAGAGGTGTTCGTGACCATGGCGTTCACCCTGGTGGACGCCTCCGGGCGGACTGTCTCGCACGTAACGGCCGGCGGGGATTCCTACTCGGGGCCGGACACCATGGAGACGGCCTTGCGGATTGTCAGCCGCGAGGCCGACCTGGCCGTGGCCAGGCTGTATCACGACTACTGCGGGCAGGCATCCCGGTAGGAGGGAGTCGGAGTTCGCTATGAGCACCCGAAGAAACGCCGTCGTTGACAATCATTCAACAAGCCGAATATCCGGCAGAACTCATGTCCCCTGGTATTCTCGGGGTCTTCGGCAGGGGTTCCTTTTCGTCCTGGCCCTTTGCCTGGCCCTCTTCCCGGCAGCAGGTCCGGCACAGGCCGAGCCCGAATCCATAATCGTTTCCGCCGAAGGCCTGGCCGATCCCAACGCCGAGATCTACCAGAGCGACAAGGGGCTTCTCCTGGACGCCCTTCGCGAGGACGCAAGACGGCAGGTGATCGAAAAAGCTGTAGGGACGTTCGTGGAGAGTTCCACCATGGTGGAAAACTACGAACTCATTCATGACCGCGTGCTCACGCGCTCCAAGGGGCTTATCAAGAGAGTCGTAAAAGAAAGCGAACCCTGGCACGGAGAGGACGGCTTCATGCACATCCTTTTGAAGGCCGAGGTCTACCTGACGAACGTTCGGGACGCCTTGGAGAGCATGAGCAAGGCCGAACGGGTAAGCCTTATCAAGGAGCGTGGAAACCCCCGGATCGCCGTATCCGTATCGGTTCGAGACTCGGAACGGGGGACGAGCGTTCCTCCCGAGCGCTCGTCCATTGCGGAGAACCTTCTCAAGGATCGGATCGCCGGTTTCGGTTACAGGGTCTGGTCCGAGCGGGAGGAGGGTCATGAGGCCGAGGATTTCACAATCCATGGGGAAGTCAAGTTCATGCCCCGTAGTGTGACGCTTAAGGCGTCGGGCCTGAAACTCACCAAATATGTGCTCACGTCCTGGACGGTCAAGTGTGTGGCGAGAGACACCGGTGAGGAGATCTATTTCAACAGCAAGATCCCCAAGGGCAAGGGATGGGCCAGCGAGGACGAGGCCTTGCAGGACATCGGCAGGCTCATCGGAGAAGAGTTTACACAGGATTTTTTTGAGAATCACTTGATGCGGCCGGTCCGGATTTTTGAGCTGCATGTGAGCGGGCTTCCGGACTATGACACCGGTATTCTTCTCAGAAAAGAATTGATCGGGCTCAGGCCCGTCTTGAACGTGGATTTGAGGGACTTCGATGCAAACGGGATCTCCGTCTATGAGGTGGAGTTCTCGGGAAGGCGGGGGAATTTTGTGCAGGTCGTTAACGACACCGTGGTCAAACCCCTCAATAGAAAGCTTAAGGCCAAGGTGTTTCATCTGACTTCCGCCCGTGGCGAAGTGGTGGAAGTGGCATTTCAGGCGGAAGAGGACGTGGAGGATGTCGTCCGGAGATTCAAGGACATGCCGCCCGCCTCGCTCTCTGATGCGCCCATGGGTCGCCTGGAAAACCTGGGGCTGGAAGAGGCCGCCATGAAAAAGGTAGCCGAGATCAACCCCGAGGCTGCACAGGAGTACGAGGAAGGCCGGGATGGACCCGGTGAGGGCGCTGTGAAGACGGTGGAGGAGTTCTAGGGCCAACCCGGATGTTCCGGATTTTCCCCGGGCGACTTAACCCGGGCAACCACTGAGTAAGGAGGAGTTGATGAGAGGGTTTTCCATTGTAGTCGCGATGCTTTTTTCCATGGGCCTTCTTTGGGGGTGCACCACCACCGGACCCGGCAGCAGCCCGTCGGCCAGGGTGAACGCCAGGGCCGACGAAGCCATGTATCAACCGGTGGAGTACATGAATGTCAATGTTCAGGGACCGGACCTGATCGTGCTGCCCGGCCAGATCAAGAGCAACAACGCCACGTTCACGCAGCGAATCACCGCCAACAACATTGCGGATTTCGGCGAACTGGAACTTTCCAGGGCCAATTTCAGGGTTCTGGAGCGCACAGACCTGGGTCCCATGCTGGATGAGATCACCCTGGCGGCGAACATGGGGGATCCCCAAGCCCTGGAACGGTTCAAGCGGGGTAAATTCAAGTCCACCAAGTGGTTCGTAAAGTTCGACATCCTTAAGGCCGAGCCCGTGGCCGAGGCCTCCCGGGGGTTTGACGGCGCCGCGGCCGGATCCATCCTGGGCACGGTAATAGGGGGCAGGACCGGCTCCGTGACCAGAACGGGCGTAGGCTCGGTCCGTGCCGGCGAGGAAGCCGGCATATGGGTTGTGGGCATGCGGTACAAGGTCCTGGACGCATCCACCACCGAGCAGATGGCCACCGGTTACTTCGAGCAAAAGATGGAGATGGGCTCCAAGGCCGGATCGGTCCTGGGTTTCAGCTCATCAGAGAGCCAACGGATCACCCTGGACACCATGGTGCAGCGCCTTGTTCAGGAGGCCGTGCAGGAGATCGACCGTCACAAGTAGAAGCGGCGTCTTTGCGAGAGAAAACGAGAGAGAAGAGGTTATCACGCAATCGTCAGACACATCTAGTTTCCATCCAGAAATGGTCTTTTTTGCCAATCTCGGCGTCAATCTGCGAGGTTGCTTGTGCGGCGTACTTCAGTACGCCTCCGCGCAACCTC
>JAWLEX010000004.1:22012-57149 GCA_041685835.1 Desulfatiglandales bacterium | reverse complement strand
CTTGAGAAAGTTCGTTCAACCCTACACCCCGGAATGGGCGGACCATGAAACCGGGATCCCGGCCACCGAGATCGTGGCCCTGGCCCGCGAGATGAGCGCGGTAAAGCCCAACTGCGCCTTTCACTATGGGTACCGGGCCGCACATCACACCAACGAGATTTATGTGCGTCGCTCGATTCACATACTCAACTCCCTGCTCGGCTGCCTCGAGGCGCCCGGGGCGGTGTTCTTCAAAAAGGGTCCCGGTGCGGTTGACCGCAAGCCGGCGCGCAAATTGACCGAACAGGACTTTCCCAGGATCGAGGTACCGCGGGTCGACAAGGTGGGGACACCGGATTTCCCCTTGCCCGATCCGGCCCACGGGGTGCCTCAGATGCTTCCCCAAGCCATTTTGGACCAGGACCCCTATCCTGTAAAGGCCCTGCTGGTCTATCGCTTTGAGCCGCTGATGTCTATCCCGGACAAGCAACTCACCCAGAAGGCCCTCGATGCCCTGGACCTGATTGTGACCATCGACATCAACCACAGCGACATTGCCTGGTACTCGGACATCGTGCTGCCCGAATCCATCTACCTGGAGCGCCTGGATTGCGTCCAGCAGCTCAACTCACTGTCGCCCCAGATGTTTCTGCGACACCAGGCCGTCACCCCGCGCTACGATACCCTGGAGGGGCCCATGATACTCAAGGCCCTGGGAGAGCGAATCGGGATCGGCAAGTACTTTCCCTACCGGAGCATGGAAGAGCTGGTGCGCTGGCAACTGGAAGGAACCGGATTTTCACTCGAGGACTTCGCCGAAACCGGGTTTGTCTCTTACACCAAAGACAAGTTGTTCTGGGACCGATTGGAAGGCATGCAATTCAAGACCCCGTCCGGCAAGATCGAATTTCGCTCCTCGCTGCTGGAAAGCGCGGGCTTCGAATCCTTTCCGGCATACGAATCAATGTCGTCACCGCCCGGTGATGACCAGTTCCGCCTGATCACCGGCAGGCAGGCCCTGCACACGCATGTCTCGACCCAGAACAATCTGTACCTCAATGAGATAACACCGGAAAACGAGTTATGGCTCAACTGCGAAAGGGCCGAAAAACTGGGGATCCGCAACCACGATTTGGTCAGAATCAGCTCCAGCCGCGGCTCGGGCACCATCCGGGCCTATGTCTCCGACCTGATTCATCCGGAGGCGGCCTTTATGCTGCACGGGTTCGGCCGGGATTCCAAGCTGGCGGCCCGCACCTACCGCAGGGGCGTTTCCGACAGCCTTTTGCAGGAGAATATTACAGACATGGTCGGCGGCAGTCCGGCCCTGCATCACACCTTCGTGACCGTCACGCCGGCGTAAGGCCGGTCTGGAACTGTCCATGGCGCCTTCAGGGCGCCGCGGGGGAGACCGATGAGCCAGTACTATCTCTATCAGGACCTGAGCAAGTGCATCGCCTGTTACTCGTGCGTGATCAAGTGCAAGACAAGCAAGCAGCTTCCCGTTGGGCCCAAGCCGTCCGAGATCATTACCGTCGGTCCGAAGATGATCGATCATCTGCCCCGGGCCGCCTATGTCTTCATGCCCTGCTTTCACTGCGACAACCCCTGGTGCACGGCTGTTTGCCCCACCGGGGCGATGCAGAAGCGGCCCGAGGACGGGATCGTTTTCGTGGACTCCGACCTGTGCGTGGGGTGCAAGCTTTGCATGCACGCCTGCCCCTGGGGCGCTCCCCAGTGGAATCCGGAAACCGGCAAGGTGGTCAAGTGCGATTTTTGCATGGACCGAATCGATCAAGGCTTGATGCCGGCCTGCGTGACGGTCTGCACCACCCAGTGCCTGTCGTTCGGCAGGATTCAAGAGATGCCCGGAGAGCTCAGTGAAAAATTCAAGACGACCATCGGCGCCAAGGTGGTTGCTGAGGGATAACGCCGAATCACCATTTTGCCTTGATGAGGTCTGCAGATGTCAGAGATCCAGTGTCCGGTGCGATCCACAATAGATCAGATCGAGCAGATCTGTCAGTCCAATGCCCTGGTCAACCCCAAGAGCCGGCGCATCACCGAAGAGATCCTCGAGTTGCTCAACGATGTGGCCTGGGGCCGTGCAGGTGAGGAGCACCTGCCGTCGATCCAGGCCCTGGGCGAGGAGCTGGCGGCCCACGACCCCGACCCGTCCTGCACCCGGGTGGCCCGGCTCGTCGAGGCCGCGGTCACCACTCACCACGAGACCTTTGAAAGTCATGTCCAGACCCACAACTGCGCCACGGGCGAGTGTGTGAAGCTGGCCCCTGCTCCGTGCCAGATGGCCTGCCCGGCCGGCATCGACGTGCCCACTTACGTGACCTTGATCGGCATGGGCCACGACGCCGAGGCCATCGAGGTCATCCGCCGGGACAACCCTTTCCCCTGGGTTTGCGGCCTGGTATGCACCCGGCCCTGCGAATGGATGTGCGTTCGGGGCCGCATGGACGAACCTGTGTCGATCAAGTCTCTCAAGGCCTTTGCCGCGGAAAGGGCCATGTCTGAGCGCAGCTATAAGAATCCGCCGAAGGCGGCCGACAAGGAAAAGAAGGTGTGCATCGTAGGCGCCGGTCCGGCCGGCATGAGCGCCGCCTATTACCTGGCCCTCAAGGGGTACGGGGTCCGGGTGATCGAAGATCTGCCGGTGGCCGGCGGTATGATCATGGTGGGTATTCCCCGCTACCGCCTTCCCCGGGAGGTGATCGACAGGGAAGTGGCCATGCTCGAAGAACTGGGCGTCGAGTTTCGCTTCAACACCCGCTTCGGTCGCGACGAGACGCTGGAATCCTTGAAAGCCGGCGGATTCGAGGCCTTCTTTATAGCCATCGGTGCCCAGGCCTCTTACCTGCTCAATATCCCCGGTGAAAGCGATTATCCTCAGGTGATGGATGCCATTTCTCTGCTCAAGGAGGTGGCCCTGGGGGACCGGAGCCTGCCGGGCCGGCGGGTGGTGGTGGTGGGCGGGGGCAATGTGGCCATTGATGCAGCCCGTACCTGCCTGCGGCTCGGCTGCGGCTCCGTGACCATCGCCTATCGCCGCACCCGGAACGAGATGCCCGCCGACATCGAGGAGATCGAACAGGCCGAGGAAGAGGGCATTGACATAGAGTTTCTAGCCATCCCGGTGGAGGTGGAAGGGCGGGACGGGTCCGTGACGGGGCTCAGATGCCTCCGGGCCAGGTTGGTGGCCATAGACGGCAGCGACCGGCTTCACCCTAAACCGGACGAGGGCAGCGATTTTGTCCTGCCGGCCGATGCCGTGATCGCCGCCATCGGCCAGAAGGTGGAAACCGGATGCCTGAAGACCGTGGAGGGTCTGCATTGGAGCCGCCGTCACACCATAGGGGTGGACATGGCCTGTATGCAAACCGACCTTCCCGGCGTCTTTGCGGCCGGTGACGCCGTCACCGGTCCGGCCACGGTCATTGAGGCCATAGGCGGCGGCAAGCGGGCGGCCGAAGCCATCGACCGATATCTGTCCGGCCTGCCTCAGCCCAAGATGCCGCCTGTTCCCGTGCGGCGGGCCAGGACTCCGTGGATCGAGATGTCGGCGGTGGAAAAATCGGGTCTCCGGCGTCCCACAATGCCCTTGCTCAACATCGACCGCCGCCGGTTGATGTTTCAACAGGTCGAGTTGGGCTATACAGAAGACGATGTCCGTAAGGAAGCCGGCCGTTGCCTGCGTTGCGACATCTGCCGGCGCTGCGGCCTGTGCGTGGAGATCTGCCGGGATCAAATGAAAATCGGCGCCCTGCACTTGGGCTACATGGATTTCGACCACCCGGGCCCGACGGATCTTAAGATTACGGAGAAGAAATGCATCCTGTGCGGCGCCTGCGCGGCCAATTGTCCCAACGACGCCATACG
Source organism: Desulfatiglandales bacterium (assembly GCA_041685835.1). Taxonomy (GTDB): domain Bacteria; phylum Desulfobacterota; class DSM-4660; order Desulfatiglandales; family HGW-15; genus JAIPEI01. Next base: position 53,279 of record JAWLEX010000004.1, on the reverse strand, counting down.
CATAGTGGACCGCGACGGTGAGCGCATCTTGAGCCTCTGCGGCACGGTCCTCAACCGCAAGCCTCTGATCACCTGTGTGGACTGCGGTGCGGTCATCGGCACCGAGGCCTATCTAGCGCACATGAACCGCAAGGTCCAGGCCTCAGGCCTGCCGATTGAAACCGTTCACCGCTGCGGCGAGTGCCAGCGGAAGCACGCGGTCAGCGCCGGTGTGGATCTGTCGGCCCTGTAATCGCCGCGATCGAACCTGTGAAGAGAGACGCCAGGCGGGATATTCAATAGAAAGGACAGGAGATGGTGTTTCGAAAAGGTCAGCGGGTGGAGCTGTTTCGCGCGTCCCAGGATGAGGGGTGGGAAGATTACATGAACGAGTATATCGGCTGCCGGGGGATCATCACCGACCCGGACACCAGCATCAACGATCCGGATGCGCTGCTGGAGGTCAGCCTGGAGGGCAAGGGGACCCATCGCTTTCCCCAGGACTGCCTGAGGCCGCTGGACTGATCCCGTGCGGCACTGCAAGGGCAAGATAGCTGTCCCCCTCCTGGTACATCAGCCGCTTGTCCACCATCATACGCAGGAAACCCCGAAGACGGTCCTCTCCATGCCCGGGAAAACCGCCGATGATTTCCCGGAACGAACGGGTTTGATCGCAGTAAAGGTAGATCTCCCGTGAGTTCCCCTGGAGTCGATGGGTCATGGCATCAGTTCCCATTCGCCTTTCGCGGATTATAATAAAGTCCCCGCCGTCACGGAAGGACAGGATAGGTCCGCTTCGAGGAAGGCGGTGCAGTTCATCGTATGATCTCTGCCACTCCCGGACGCGATCCCGTACCGGCCGCCAGATGCGGTGCCTGTGGCGCACTCCTCCATGGTAGCCCTGGACCATGAGCGTAAGGCCCTCGAGGATACGGGCCGGAAAGAGGCGGGCATAGTTGTGGTGATTGAACGTCTTTCGAATGCCGTAATCCCGCGGAGCATTCCAGATAGGGCTTCCCAGGCCCAGCCAGAAGAAAACGGTCTTCAGGGGCCTGAAGCATTGAACGAACTCGAGGACCCTGAGGGTCTCGGCAACGTCGTTTTCGTCGCTTCCCGGCACATGGAGGATGAGGTTTCCGACCAGCTCGGGCATGCCCGGCGTTTCGCACCGCTTCATGATTTCGAGGTTATTGAGGGCGGTGGTGCCTTTGCGGAGTTTGCGGAGAAGGCTCGTGCTCAAGGCCTCTATGCCCACCTGGACTTCCTGCATGCCGGCGGCGGCCATGACCCTGAGGTCTTCGGGCCGCGTAGTGGCACGGACCTCGCCGAAAAACTTGAAATCCCTGGAAAGACGGGCCACCCCTTCAAAGACGGGCCGGGATTGCCCGGCCGGGAGGAGGTTGTCCATGAAAGGGACGGATAGCACCCGGTGGGTGCGGGTGAGTTCGTCGATCTCGCGCACCACCCTGTCGGCGGACTTGGCCCGGTAGCCTTTCCACTGCAGGTTCAGGTTGCAGAACCTGCAGCCGCGTTCCTTTCCCGTGGGAGATATGCCCCTCCACCAGCACCCGCGGGATATCTCCACGGGCAACTCCGGGATGAATCGTGAGTCCTGGGGCAGGGTCTCTAGAAGTTCAAAGTATTCCCTGTAGTCAGGGAGAGGGAGCCGGTCGAGGTGGGCCACCTGGCTGAAGGATCCATTGTTCGGGCCTTCCCGGGTCAGGAGGCCGGGAAAGGGCGGGACGCCCGCCTTTTCATTGTGGCGCAGAGATCCGGCCAGGTGGAGCAAGGGGCCCTCACCCTCCCCGCTGACCACGAAGTCGAAGTCCGGGAAAGTGTCGAGGATGCTCTGACCCATGACCCCGGCACAGGCCGATCCGCCTGCCGCCACAACGGCCGAAGGCGCAAGGCTTCGTATCCTGCGGGCGAAATAGAGGGAGCTTGTCAGCTGCCCCAGGCAGATAGAGAGCCCAACCAGCCGGCAGCGTTCCCACGAGACGCTTTTTAGGAATCTTTCAGTGGCTTCCTCCAGGCGGCTGCACACAGAGGCAAGGGCCTCCTTGCCGGCCAATGGCGTACCACGCACTTTCCTTCGCCAGAGGCGGTCGATGTCATCCCGCTTCTCAGGATAGAGAAGGGCGGCATAAGGGGCCTCGGCGAGCCAGGTCCGTTTCGAGATAGGACTGTAGAGGGCATATCCGAGGTCCGCCGCGATGGGAAGGTATGCGTGAAGGGCATGGATGCGGACATTGGGCAGGGAGGCCCAAGCATAGGCCTTCAGTGAACCGAGTTGTATGGAAGGCCGGTTGAAAAGGGGCCAGGGGGCTGAGACCAGGGCGATATGAAACGGGTCTTGTACCATGGCGCGGTTATCTTGCCTTGAAGAGTGGGGAAGAAGAATACGTAATCGTTTTTATGAAACCATACACTTAGGAGGCTAGCAGAAATAAATTGGACAAAATTGCGCTCAGATTTGGGTCATATTTGGCTGCGGCGATTGAGCAAAACCGCAGGCGTAGCTGGACTACGTCGAGGATTTTGCGATTGAGCCGCAGCCGAAGATGGCCTGAAGATGAGATGCAAGATGTTCAAGTTATTTTTGCTAGCCTCCTTAGTTTTGGTCGGCGGGAAAAGGGAAGGCCGGCCTCGAGGCCGGCCTGTAAAAAGCGATTAAAGACCGCCCCAGGAAAGACTCAGGCGTCCTTATCAGTCGGTCTGAGGTTCAGGGTCTTCCTAACAAGGTCTTTTTCCCGGGAGTAGTCCGTGACGCGCTGGAGCATGATCTTCTGCGCCATGACCGGCCCGGCCCCGTGCCACGTACCCACGCCGTGCAGCCCGGCCGTCCAGTTCTGCAGGTGCTTGTGGACCTTTAGAATATTCTCGGTGGGTTCGTCCGAGCCGAAGCTGTAGAACTCCTCCACGTAATCCTTGACCTCGGGGTTCTTGAGTTCCTTGAGGCTGGGCATGGTCACGATGAGCCCTCCTCCGATGTCCCCGGCAAGGGCCATGACGCGCCAGAACGCGTTGCACACATTGAGCTTGGAGACGTTCCCCATGGTCTCGTCCGGAAGAAACACCCCGGACCCCACGGGTTCCTCGGCCCCTTTATGGGCCGCCGCGAGCCCGCAGGCCCTGCCGGTTTCCCGAAGCACGATCATCTCCATGAGCTGTTCGTTAATGTGTGTGACCTTGTCGAGCCCCTTGTACTCCTGGATCAGTTTACAGGCCCCTATGATCTGGTTCATGAAGCCTACCTTGCAGGTGCCGCCGCAGGTCATGCGATGGGTCCGGGCGAACCGGGTAACCAGCTTGACTGAGTAAGGGGTTTCCCCACAGTGAAACACCCGTTCCCATGGCACAAACACGTTGTCGAATATGACCATGGATGTTTCCCGCTGCCCGAACACGGGATTTCCCAGCTCTTCCAGGTCTTCGGCCATGTCACGCTCGGCGCTGAACGGGGTGTACTGGCACACAAAGGTGATGCCCTCTGCGTCCACCGGCGTGGCAAAGGCCACGGCGTAGTCTTCCTCTCCTTCAAAGTGCGCGGCCTGAGGGAGGACCACGAGTTCATGACTGGCGAACGCCCCGCTGATGTTGATCTTGGCCCCGCGTACAGTGATTCCCTTGTCGCTCCTGTCCACGATTTTCAGACTAAGGTACGGGTCCGGCCAGTCCAGGGTCTTCTTGCCGCGGCTTCCCCGGGGTTCAGTAAGTGCCCCGGCCACGGAAAGGTCTTCCCTTTGAACCCGCTTCAGGTACTCCAGAAAGCGGGGATAATATTCAGTGCCGAGGTCCCGGTCCATCTCCCAGGTGGTGCTTGCCAGGGCATGGAACGCATCGTATCCCACGCAGCGGTAAATGCAGGTCCCCAGCCTCTCGGCGGTGAAGGTGCCGGCCTCGGCCTTCTTGACCAGGTCGTCCGTGCTTCCGCTTACGTGGGTGTAACGGTTGACCACATCATTTATGAGCGGGGAAAAGCAGGCCATGACTTCGCTGGATTCCGGGTCAAGGGCCCATTGGTAGCTCGCCTTGTTAGCTTCCACCACGGTGCGGGTGTTTCGGTTCCCGAGCAGGTCTTCCACGCGCTTGCCGTTCATAAAAACGCGGGGCTTGAGTCCCTTGATGCTCTCCTCGAACTCCTCAGGTGTCTTCAGGGTCATGACGGTTTCCTCCTTAGGCGGGTGATGGTGAGTATGCAGTCGTCCGGTTCAGACGGGTGAGAGCCGGAGAACGTGGTATCCCTTTTCAGTGAGGAGCCGGCGGATTTCCTCGGGCAGATCCAGCGTGGTTGCGAGGAGGCGGCGGCCGGCGCTGTCCCGGAACGAGGCCCCCGGGATTCGAAAGCGGATGTTTTGGCCCTCGTTTCGAGCGGCGGCCATCACCTCCAAAGGACCCGGCTCAAAGGGTATACCCAGGAATTCGAGGAGACGGGACAGGGCGCGGAGAGGGTCTTTTTCCCCGGCCAGGGAAAGATAGGAAAGTTCCCGCTCCCTCAAGAGGGTCATTATCCCGGAGCCTGCGCCGGACAAGTCCAGTATAAACTTTTGCCCCTCCTTTTCGAGGAGGTAATCGGCCTTGACGAACAGGTTGAAATCCACGCCTTCCTGTTTCTCATAGACTGGTATCTCCACATTTCTCATGAAATCCAGTCGATTCAGATCCAGAAGGGTCTCCACGAGCGAGGAGAGATCCGGACCGGAACCAAGAACGGCTCCGGCCTTGGGGAGCGCATCCTCGCCGACACGGGCGGGAGGAAAATCAATGATCCTTACACCCTGCCTGGCCAGGTACTCCCGGACCGGTCCCGGCGTGGGAGGGGTGTTTCCGTCCAGCAGGGTAATCAACAGGGTTTCGCCGTCCTTGCGAAGGATCCAGTCCGCTGTCAGCTTTGCCTGAATTGTCCCCCCGAGCTGGACGGCATCCTCCTCTCCGATGAGGGTCCCCAGATTGCACTCCGGAAGGATCCGGTCCAGGGCACCGGCCAGGTCGTCTCCCTCCGTCAGGTGAACGATCCGGTAGTGATCCCAGGTCTTCTCGAGCAGTGAGGCCATGTCCCCCGGGAGGGTGTTGTGCAGGTCAACAATAACCTTGAGCCCGTTGGAGAGGTCTATCATTGGATAGGTGTCGGCACGCAGGTTGACCTCGCCCTGGCCCTTCAGTGGTATGTAGTGTTGGCCGTGCTGGATCCACTCTTCTCCAAGGGCCCGGAACAGCCGCCCCAGGTCGTCCCTGAGGGGGTCGGGGCTTTCCGGGGCGGGGCTGATCCGCACCGCCGTGTCCGGGGGAGGCTCCATGGCGAGTTCGGGCATAATTTCATGGGGGGAAAGCTCCACCGCCTCACGGCCTTCAATGGGCATTCGGACCAGTTCGGGCGTGAATACCGGCAGACGAATCACCTGCCCGGAATAGATTAGGTTGACATCCCGCACGGAAGGGTTGAGCCGGCGCACGGCCGACAGGTATTTTTCATAAAATGCAGCGTCCGGCGCTTCGTACTGGCGGTTGATGATCTTGACGAGGCTGTCGCCGGGCTGAACCGTGTATCCTTTCAGTTCGAAGTCCTTGAGGTCCTCCAGGGTGACCGGTTCGGGTTCGGCGGGAGGAAGGGAGGCGCGCACGCCTTCGGCAGGCGAGAGGGTCAGCGGGATCAGGATTTTCTGGCCCGGGTGAATGCGGTCCAGGTTGGAGAGTTCCGGGTTGAGCTTCTTGAGGATATCGAGGATGTCTGCGAGGTTTCGCTTCTCGAGAAGCTTTCGCTCCCGGAGAAGTTGCCAGATCCACTCGCCCTCTCCTACTGAGTGGTGCTCGGTGAGGACCCTCCGGCCTGATACCTCCAAGATTTCCCGTTCCCCTCCGGGTGCTGCATCGGTCTCAGCCGTCTTGATCAAGGTGATGTCGTAGGTGTCCTCTCGGTCCTCTTCGGCGACGGTGAGCGTGAATCCCAACAGGACGAGAGCCACTGCAAGGCAGAGTATGCTGTTGACAATCTGGAACAGGCTCTTCACATTGTCCCCTGAGTTAAAAGGCGGGTGAATCGGCCCGGTCTTTATCCCCTTGCTTCACCCCGTTTGTCCCTGTTCAGGTGGCCGGGTCCGAATCAATTGAATTCTAGATAGTTAGCCGGAATGATGTCAACGGTTTTTCAGAGAAGGCATTTTCCCACCATATATTGGAATCAAGAGTTGACAAAACACATTATATGGTATTTTTTCTTTGCATGTCCCTGCATGATCTGATAAAGTCTTCGTGATTTCCATCCGGCGGTCCGCAGCGAAGCGGGCACCGCCTGCGCGCTTTGCCGTCTGCGTCGGAGCAAGCGGTCGGGATCAAGCCGGGCCGTGTTCCCCGTTCCATGGGCAGCGGGGACATAAGAGACTGCAATCGCATCCCCTTTTGGGAGGAATCCATGAGAATCAAGAAAGTTTCCATCGTCGGGTTCAAATCCTTCATGGACCGGATGGAAGTCTCCGTGCCCGAGGGAATCAGTGCAGTAGTCGGGCCTAACGGTTGCGGCAAGAGCAACATAGTGGACGCGATCCGCTGGGCCATGGGCGAGCAGAGCGCCAAACAGCTGCGCGGGCGTCAGATGGAAGACGTCATCTTCAGCGGGGCAGGCGAATTCAAGCCCATGGGAATGGCGGAGGTGTCCATCCTGTTCGAGGACGGCAGCGGCTCGTTTCCCGGGGAGTACGCACAGTTTACTGAACTGGCCGTCACCCGGAGGCTTTACCGGTCCGGTGAGAGCGAGTACCTGATAAACCGTGTCCCGTGCCGGTTAAGGGATGTCCAGGAGATCTTCATGGACACAGGCCTCGGCAGCAAGGCCTATTCGATCATCGGGCAGGGCCGCATAAGCAGCATCATCGAACAGAAACCCGAGGAGACGCGGGCCATGCTCGAGGAGGCGGCCGGGATCACCAAATACCGGAAAAAGGTCGATGAGTCCCGGCGCAGGGTGGAGTTGACGAAAACAAACCTGCAGCGGGTGGAAGACATCCTCGCCGAGGTGGAGAGGCAGATGCGCTCCCTCAAGCGGCAGGCGGCCAAGGCAAAGCGCTACAAGGCCCTGAGTGAGGAGATCGAACGGCTGGAGTTGACCCTCAATGCGAATGCCTACAGCGAACTCCGGGGGGAGTCTGAAAAGACCATTCGATCCACCGAAAACCTCCTTCAGCAAGAGGGTGTGCTCGCTTCCAGGTTCTCCGCAAGGCAGACCGACGTGGAGCGCATGAATCTGGAACTCGCCCAGATGGATGAGGAAATCGACCGGCTTCGTAATCAATTCCTGAGCAGGAAGGAGTCAGTGAGCCGGAAGGAGTCCGCGCTGGAGTCCCTGGCCGGTGAGAAGCGGATGCAGGTCGCCCTTGAGCAGCGTCTCGGCGATGAGAAGCAAGACCTCGATCGAAGGCTCCGTGGGCTCACCGAGGAGCGTGTGGAGATCGAGGAGCGGGTGGCCGTGCTTCGCGAAAACGCAGGGGCCCTGGAGGGCGAGATGGCCCTGCTGGACCAGCGTCTCAAGAAGCGTAACGCCGTTCTCGAGGAGATCCGCATTGAGTATGAGCGGGCTCGAACCGATGTCAACAGCGGCGTGACCAAAGAGATGGGCCTGAACCAGGAGTCGGGCTACCTGAACCAGCGCATCGGAGAGATCACGGACGGAAGGGCCAGACTGGAACAGGAAAAGGCGGAGGTTGCCGAAAAGATCGAGCGCATGGTCGAGGCGTCGCGAAGGAAGACCGAAACGCGGGAGGCCCTGGCAGGCAAGCTGGCCGGTATCGAGGAGGACCTTGGGCTGGAGAGAGAGAGACGGGACGAACTGGAGCAGGTCCGACGCCGGGAGGAAGCCGACCTTAAGAAGGCGGAGACCGAACTGGCTAACCGAGACTCCCGGTTGTCAAGCCTTCGTTCCCTCACGGAGAACTTTGAGGGCTACAAGGTGGGTGTCCGCACCATCATGAAGGCCAAAGACCTGGAGGTGAGGAATCAGGGACGCGTTTTCGGGCTGGTGGCCGACATAATCGAGGTGGCCCCGGAGTTCGAGCAGGCTGTCGAGGCGGTCCTGGCCGATCGCCTGCAGTACATCGTCGTGGAGGGGCTCGAGGACGGCAAGGAGGCCGTGGCCTACCTGAAGGAGCGGGCCCGTGGCCGCAGCAGCTTTGTTCCTTTGCGTCACCTGCGGCCCAACGGCAACGGCAGTGGAGCCGGGAACGGTCTTCCGCTGCTTCGGGACCGCGTTTCCGCCCCCGAGGCCTATCGCCCGCTGATACACACCCTTCTGGGTGATGCGGTGATCGCCGAGGATCTGGACCAGGCAATAGCCGTATGGTCCCGGAACGGGATCCGGCAGTGCCTCGTAACTCCGGACGGCGACATGATCGACGAACGCGGCGTGATCAGCGGGGGAAAGGTTACGCAGAGTTCCCACGGGCTTCTCGCGAGAAAGCGGGAGATCTTCGAGCTGGAGCAGCAGGTGGCTTCCGGCCGGAAAGAAGTGGAGACTCTGATCGCAAGACTCGAACAGATCGATCAGGATGCGCAGGAGAAACGGGCCCGGCTGGAGTCCCTGGAGTTGGAGCGGGAGGAGTGCCGGGAGCAGATAAACGAGCATGATCAGGCCGTCCTGCGTTTCGGCCACGAGCTGGACCAGCTGGAAAAATTTTCCGATCGAATAACAGGAGAGCTGGAGCAGAAGGACAAGGAAAAGGGTAAGCACCAGCAGGACCTTATGCGTATCGAGGAGGAATTGGCCGCGTGTAAGGAGAGGATTCGTGAAAATGAGGTGTACCTCAAGGGTAAAGAGACTGAACTGAAGGAGAGCGAAGAGGAGGCCGAGCGATTCCGCAGCGAGCTGGCGCAGCGCAAAATGGACGTAAACCTTGCAAAGGAGGAGGAAAAAGGCCTTCTCAGGCAGCTCGAACGGATTGACGAATATACGGACGAGGCCCGTGAGAAGCTGGAGAAGATCGGCCGGGACGCCGGGGCCGCCCGCAAGACCTTTCAGGACTGCGAGGAACGCGAAAAGGCCGTGAAGGAAGAGCTGGCGGAACTCCGGGAAAGGCTCGCCTCGGCCGAGGAAACCGTGAACAGTGCGGATCAGGAACGCGGATCCTTCAAGAACCGAATCCGCGAGGAGGAAAAAGAGGTCGGGACAATTCGAGGAGAGCTGGACGACCTCAAGGAGCGAATCAACCGTGGCCGGATGCAGCAGTCCGAGATCACGCATCGGATGAACAGCCTCGTTGAGATTGTCCGGGACAAGTTCAACCTGGAACTCGCCGAGGTGTACAATCAGTATGTGGAGGAGGCGTTTTCGTCGTCGGAGACACGGGATATTCTTGAAGAGCGGAAACAGTACCGGGAAAAGCTGGGGGAAGTGAACCTGGCGGCCATCCATGAACACGAAGAGCTGAAGGAGCGCTACGCCTTCATCACAGGACAGAGGGATGACCTCCTGAATTCCATCGAATCGCTGAACAAGGCCATACGAAAAATAAACCGCATCTGCCTGGAGAAATTTTCACAGACCTTCATTGAGGTGGATCAGAAGATCCGTGAGGTGTTTCCCATCCTGTTCAAGGGCGGGACCGCCGGCCTGAAACTTACCGACGAAAGCCGCCCCCTGGAGAGCGGCGTCCTCGTAGAGGTGAGGCCCCCCGGAAAGAAGCTGAGCCACATGGGTCTTCTCTCGGGCGGGGAAAAGGCGCTGGTGGCAATGGCCCTGCTCTTTGCCATCTATCTGATCAAACCGAGTCCCTTCTGCCTCCTGGATGAGGTGGATGCACCCCTCGACGAGGCTAATCTTGATCGTTTCAACAACCTGCTCGGCGAGATTCGCAAGTACTCACAGGTGGTTCTGGTTACCCACAACCGGCGTTCCATGGAGATCGCGGAGCGGCTCTTCGGGGTGACCATGGAACAGGCCGGGGTGTCCAAGCTGGTTTCCGTGAATCTGAGCCGGTCCCAGCTCCTTGCCGCCTGAAAAAACCCTTGAAAGCCCGAACCGGTTGGTCTACAAACTCACATTACCTCACCGCCCCGCTCGAGCGGGGCGGTTTCGTTTGAGAAAGGGCAACTCGAGGCCGGGTCTCTTGAATCTGAAAGCCTCGTGACTGGAGGGGGTCTTACAAGACCATGATCAACTGGTTCAAGGAGAAGGACAAAGAAAAAGCAGCCGACAAAGATTTGACGCCACAGCCGGAGGAGATCCCTGTCAGCGGGCAGCCGGCCGAACCGGTAGTGACCGGTGGAAACGGAGGAGAACGGGAATCGGACGTGCCTCAGGAGGAAAAGGGCCTGGGACAGGGCCGGGACAACAGGGGGTTTTTCCAGCGGCTCAGGGAAGGGCTTTCCAAGACGCGATCCGGTCTTGCGGGTCGTCTGGACCGGCTGGTTTTCGGGAAGAAGGAGATAGACGACGGACTCTTGGACGAACTCGAGGAAATCCTATTCACATCAGATATGGGAGTGGCTGCAACCCAGGAGATAATCGACCGCGTCAAGGATAAGGTGGCGCGAAAAGAGCTGAGTGACGCCGGAAAGCTCAAGGATGCCTTGAAGCAGGAGATGCTTTCCTTTCTCATGCTGCCGGAGGACGGCCGATTCGAGCCCGGCCCGGGTGAACCCAGGGTCATTATGGTTGTAGGCGTAAACGGCGTAGGAAAGACCACCACCATCGGCAAGGCCGCCGGGCACTTCAAGAACGAGGGAAAGACCGTCATGCTGGCGGCGGCGGACACCTTCAGGGCCGCGGCCGTGGAGCAACTGGTGATTTGGGGTCAGCGTACCGGTTGTGAAGTGATAAGGCAACGGGAAGGAGCCGATCCCTCGGCCGTTGCCTTTGACGCCGTCTCGGCGGCTGTTGGAAGAAACGTGGACATGGTCCTGATCGACACCGCAGGACGGCTCCACACCCGGAGCAACCTGATGGAGGAACTCCAGAAGACCCGCCGCGTGGTCGGCCGCAAGCTTCCCGGCGCGCCGCATGAAATCTGGCTGGTTCTGGACGCCACGACCGGGCAGAACGCCGTGAGCCAGGCCCGGATCTTCAACGAATCCCTGGGAATCACCGCTATTGTACTCACCAAACTGGACGGAACAGCAAAAGGCGGAGTCGTTGTGGGGATTTGCCGCGAGCTCGGCCTGCCGATCCGATACATCGGCATCGGGGAAAAGGTCGACGACCTTCGCCCATTTGACCCGAAGGCGTTCGTGGAGGCCATCTTTGATTGAAACAATACTATTCGGCCCCTGGGGTGAATGGGGGAAATGGCGCGGATGAGTAAACACGTCATGCGGAAGAAGATCATGTGGGGTGATCTGGATCCCCTCGGGATCGTGTTTTATCCGCGCTACTACGAGTGGATCGATGCGTGCGGCCATCTCTTCTTCGAGTCAATGGGGCTTCGATTAGGAGATCTGTGGAAGGAAAGAGGGCTCCAATTCGGCCTGGTGGAGACATCATGCCGGTACCGGCGGCCGGGCCGGTATCACGAGGAGATCGAGATCGTCACCACGATCGAGGAGATCAAGAGCAAGACCGTCCTGCTCAAACACCTCATCCGCCGCGCGGGGAGCAATGAAATCATGGTCGAGGGTTACGAGAAGCGGGTGTGCCTGGACTGCTCCGACTCTGAGAGCTTCAGTGCCGTGCGGATTCCCGGGGATATCGCCCGCATGCTCGAGGAGGCCATGAATGAAGAGCGCAAGGAAATCAGAGCGCCCTCATCCAATCCGGGCGCAGGCCCACCTCCCCTTTAAGTGCTCCGTCGATTAGATCTATCGCCTCCTGCTTGCCCCTGGGGAGCCGTGCCTTGATGGGCAGGTAGTTGGAGGCATGGTTGGAAAAGAAAAGCCCGCGAGTGAGTTCCGTGTGGGCAAGCATCTCCCTGAGTTCGCGCAGGAGTCCCTCCGGGTCAGGCAGCTGGAATTCCCCCCGGCGATAAGCGTCGTGCAGCGGGGTCCCGGGGATAAGCATCACGCTTAGGGCCCCCACGTAATCGGGGTCCATGGCGCTCAGTAGTTTACCTGTGGCCCGCGCGTGCTCGAGGGAACGTTCCGTTCCGGCGATGCCCAGCAGCACAGTCACCGAAAGCTTGATTCCGGCCTCCTTGACCTTTCTTCCCATTGCTATCAGGTTTTCCGCGCTGACACCCTTGCAGATTTCCTTCAGCAGGCGGTCATCTCCGGTCTCTACGCCGAGATACAGGATTTCCAGACCATTCTCCCTCAAGGCGATCAGGTCCTCCAGGGACTTGAGCCGGATGCTTTTTGCATTGGCGTAGGCGCCGACCCTTCGAACCCAGGGGAGGTGTTCCCGAATGCGGTCGAGAATCCACATGAGCCGTTTTTGGGGGATGATCAGGGCGTCTCCGTCCATCAGAAAGACGCGGTCCTGGCGGCGCATGGTTTTTGACGCAAAAAGGATGTCGCTCAGGATGGTTTCGTCGTCTTTTATGGTGAAGCGCTTGTCTTTGTAAGTTCCGCAGAAAGTGCACTTGTTGTGGGAGCAGCCCAGGGTCACCTGGAGCAGAATGCTATAGGCTTCGCTGGGAGGCCGGATGCAGTTCCCCTCGTAATGCATGCCTTCAGCCGGTGATGGTCGTGCCATAAGGTTTTCCACCTCTCGGATAGGATGTGTCGGGGTTATGACATATAAATATAATTCATGCCGGGCAAAAGTCAAACATGGTTGGAGTCCCGCTGAATTTGTATTCAAGTTTCCTCCTTTTCGGCCGATAAATAGGGGAAAACCCCATCGAGTGCCCTTCGGCCTGATAATGACCCGAATATGTTTTCGCTGCTTGACCGGTCCGGATTCCGGATAATCCAAGGCACGTTGAAACGGCGAAATCGAAATGAGTGGTACGCTTATTGCAGATTCAGGCCAGGAAAGGCTTGCCACATACGGATCTGACCCAAGCGGTCTGTTTCCGTTAACACATTTGAAGACGGAGGGCCCTCCATGAAGAAGATCAAACTTAAATACAAGATGCTGGTCACCTCCCTGGCCATGGTCATCCTGGTCATGAGCGCCTCGGGAGTCGCCGTATTTCTGCTTCTCGGGAAGCAGTCCCAACAGACTTCCTATTCCCTCCTTGAAAGATCCCTGAACATTGCTAAAGACGACCTGCTGGATAAACGCGGGAATATTCGTGCTGAGACGCGCCAGATGAGCACCATGAATGACATGGGAGCCAGGGCGAAGTTCCTCTATGAATACAAGGGATCGGACAACCTGAACCTCACCAGGTCGGCCTATCACGACACGACCAATGATCTTTACCAGATCATGAAACAGAGCGAGCTGTGGAAAACGGCGCTGTATGATCGGGACGGGGACCTGAGGGCATTTGCCCTGCGAAGGGCCGATGGCTCGTTTTTTGTCGGCTACGGGCACTTTGTCGAGGGCGGCGACTCCAATATTTTGTCCCTGGGCGAGAAGGAGGATTTCTCCGGAAGAAAGTGGCAGGAACCGGAAGCAGGATCACCATTGGGTGTCTCCCGCAGGTTGACCGGTGAAATGGAAGGCCTGGAAAAGGTTTCCTTTTCTGTGGTCGAGGGCGCGGTCTGCCTGGAGGCGCGGATTCCGGTTGTTGGAAACGAATACGACGATGAGTCCGGTGAACTCGTAGACAGGCAATTTGGATTGATGGTGGCGGTGCAACAGATTGGAGACGTCTTTGCAAAAAGGATGTCCTCGCTGACGGGCGTGGAGGTGAACCTGTTCACCGCCCGAGGGCTCAGTACAGGAACCCTTCCGGCCTATGACTCCCTGCCTTCAGAAGAGTTCCGCGGGGGCGACGGCACATGGTCCCTGGAATCGCAGGAAACGATACTGGGAGATGCCCTTGTGAGTGGTGATGAATATTATCAGGGGTTGTTGCCTCTGCAAGGTTTACAGGGCACGGTAGGTGTGTTGGCCGCTCTTTATCCATTTTCCGAATCGATGGCAGGGACCCGGCAGTTGGTGCAGCTTCTGGGCGTGGTGTACCTGGTGTGCCTTTTGCTGATTGTTCCCATCGGCCTTGCCTTTTCTTCCCGTCTGACGCGTCCGATCACGCGTATTATTCAGATGTTGACCAAGGCCTCTCATTCGGTTTCCAGCGCATCGGACCGGGTGGCCTCCACCAGTTACCAGCTATCCGAAGGCGCGGGTGAGCAGGCCTCGGCCATTGAGGAGACGTCCTCATCGCTCGAGCAGATGTCCTCTACTACGCGCAATAACGCCGACAATGCCCGTGAAGCGGACAGCCTCATGAAAAAGTCCAATGAGATCGTGGGGCACGCCAACGAGTCCATGGCCGAACTCACTTCGGCTATGAAAGAGATATCCCAGGCGAGTGAGGACACCTCAAAGATCATCAAGACCATTGACGAAATCGCGTTTCAGACCAATCTTCTCGCCCTGAACGCCGCCGTGGAGGCGGCCCGTGCCGGGCAGGCGGGCGCGGGTTTTGCTGTAGTGGCCGACGAGGTGCGGAACCTGGCTCTTCGGGCGGCGGAGGCCGCCAAGAACACGGAAACCCTTATAAAGGGGACGGTTGACAAGGTGAGTGCGGGCACCAGGATCGTGGACCGAACGGCAGAGGCCTTTTCAGAGCTGGCTGCAAACTCGGCCAAGGGCGGGGAACTCGTAAGCGACATCTCCGAATCTTCCCTTGAGCAGGCCGGGGGAATAGAACAGATCAACAGGGCTGTCTCCGACATGGACGGCGTGGTCCAGAAGAACGCCGGATTCGCCGGTGAGTCCGCGTCCGCATCCGAGGAACTCAAGAAACAGGCCGGCCGGATGAACGAAATCGTGGACGGCCTCGTGGACCTCGTGGGAAGCGCCCAAAACGATGTTGAACCAGTCCGTCAGTCCCCAAGACTGCTGGAAAGGACAATCAATAAACTGCATACCGCTCTTCCCTCAGGGACCACCAGGTCCTGACCCGGTTGCTTCTGGGCCCTTCCATCCGGAAAAGCGGCGGTGTCGTTGGCGGTGTCTGCAATTTAAGAAGCATCACACTTATATCATAAATCTTGATTGATTCTTTCCTTGAACCCTCACCCGGGATCGTCTATGGTCAATGCGAGTCAGGGTGAGCGGCCTGATTTGACCGCAAGACACATGCAAGAGGCGTAAGGAGAGTGGAATGACCGAAGTCATGGAGGGAGTCCGCTTCATTCGCGGACAGGACGATATGATTCCCGATGCGCACGTATATGTCCTGGGCGATCTCACCTCCGGGGACCTGACCCTGGTGGACGCGGGGCTCATTCAGAAGGGTCCATACAAGATAGAATCCCTGAAACGGATGGGCATCCCCCTGGAGGATATTCGGCGAATCATCATGACCCATACCCACCTGGACCATATCGGTTGCCTGCGCGAGCTTCTGGAAGATCTCGGCAACGCCGAGCTCTGGGTCCATGAACTGGAGGCCGATCCCCTGGAAGACGGTGATGAACGTACCGTCTACGGCATGGAGATGTTCAGGGGGATGTGTCAGAGCCAGTACGGCCTTAAGCCCGGCGATTTCAAGTTTTCCGTGGACCGCAAGCTCAGGGGAGACGAGATGCTCGTGTTTGGAGGAATGGAGTGGCAGGTCCTGCACATCCCCGGACACTCGGCAGGAAGCATCGGGCTGTACAATGCCGCCCAAAGGGCCCTGATACCGGGCGATGTGGTCTACGCGGATTCCGCCATAGGCCGGTTCGATATGCACGGGGCCGACGGCACCGCGCTGAAGGATTCGCTTTTTCGGCTTTCCGAGCTGGAAGTGGATGCGCTTCTGCCCGGCCACAACCGGATAGTCACGGATTTGCCGCCCGGCTACATCCGCAGGACCGCGGAGCAATGGAGCCCCCATTTGGGTTGAGGTGGTTTGATCGTTAACTCGAGAGTTTAACAACTCATCCCCCGCCCGGGGATGATGCGGCCGAGGGGGTACGGAGTATGTTGCGTATTGAAGACTTGAAGGTGGAACTGGGGGAGACGGTAATCCTTCAGCACATCGACCTCGAGATTCATCCGGGGGAGACCCATGTCCTGTTCGGGCCCAACGGCTCCGGCAAGACATCCCTTCTCATGACGATCATGGGATATCCCCAGTACCGGGTCGTCGGCGGAAAGATCGAGTTCAAGGGCAAAGACATCACTCACATGCCCATTCACGAACGTGCCGGGCTGGGCATAGGCATGAGCTATCAGAGACCTCCGACAATCCATGGCCTCAAGACCCGTCAGCTGGTGAAACTTTGCGCATCAGGTGAAGTGGATGAGGGTGCATTGGCGCGGAAAATCAATTTCGAGGACTTCCTGGATCGCGACGTGAACGCGGGTTTCTCCGGAGGAGAGATAAAAAGATCCGAACTCCTTCAGCTCATGGCACAGAGCCCGGACCTGATGATGTTCGACGAGCCGGAGTCCGGCGTTGATATGGAGAACATTCAGCTCGTGGGTCGGACCATTGCCTCTCTGCTCCAGAAGGACCTGGAGGCCAACGGCCACAAGAGCAAGATGCAGAAGAAGCTCGAGCGCACCAAGATGGGACTTATCATAACCCATACAGGCTATATTCTGGACTACCTGACCGCGGACAAGGGGCAGGTCCTCTTTGACGGGCGATTGAGCTGTATCAGCAACCCAAGAGAAATCCTGCGCTGCGTGGGAGAGACGGGATACGAGGAGTGTGTGCGATGCATGGCAGGGGTCAACTGAGAGAGCGCGCGGAAAAAGCCCGTGACAAAAAGGCGGCCATAGGGCCGGACGTGGACTTCAAGGAGTTTGACCCGGCTCCCGTGCCCCACTCCTATATGGCCGAGGATGAGCTGTGCACGCTTCCCATGGCGGACCAGCAGACCTTGCTCATGGCGGGCCTGGACGTGAACAGCGGTGAACGGGGCGGGACTTTTTTTCAAAAGGACACCTCCGTGGTTCACTGCCGGGCATCCCAGGAAGGGGTCGAGGTCTTATCCGTAAAGCAGGCCCTTGAAGAGCACGACTGGCTCGAGGAATATTACTGGAAGCTTGCCGAGGTTGATGCGGACAAGTACACTGCCGCGGCGGAGCTCGATCTTCACGACGGCTACGTGATTCGGGCGTTGAAGGGCAAGAGGTCCGTTTTCCCGATCCAGGCCTGCATGTATCTGGAAAAGGAAGGACTTCAGCAGAATGTCCACAACATCATCATTGCGGAAGAGGACTCGGAACTTCATATTATAACGGGATGCGCCACCTCGCCCCACATGAAGCGGGGCCTGCACGTGGGTATCTCGGAATTCTTCGTCAAGAAAAACGCAAAACTCTCCTTCACCATGATTCACAACTGGGCCGAAGACATGGTTGTGAGGCCGAGATCCGTGGCCAGGGTGGAGGAAGGAGGCCTGTTCCTGAACAACTACATATGCATGAAGCCCGTTAGATCCCTCCAGATGTATCCCACCACCCACCTGGCCGGGCCCGACGCGGTGGCCCGGTTCTACAGTATCGTGGTGGGCAGCCCGGGATCCGAGTACGATATGGGCGGCCGGATCATCCTGAATAAACCGGGCAACCGTGCGGAGATAGTCTCTCGTGTGATAAGCAATGGAGGCAATATAACCGCTCGGGGACACTTGGTGGGTAAGGAGCCGGAAATCAAGGCCCACCTCGAGTGCCGCGGCCTTCTCTTGAACGGCGGAATGATTCACGCCATTCCCGAACTGGAGGGGCACGTGGACGGCGTTGAGATGAGCCACGAAGCGGCCGTGGGCAAGATAGCCCAGGAGGAGATCACCTATCTACAGGCCCGGGGGCTGAGCGAAGACGAAGCTACCGCCACCATTGTGAGAGGGTTCCTGAGCGTAGACATTCCAGGCCTGCCCAAGGAACTCCAGGCGGAGATCGACAGGGCCGTGGAAGAGAGTGACAAGGACGTAATGTAACCGGGGAAGCCGAGTTTATCCCCTTTTGCCCGTTGCCGGCAAAAGGGGATTGTCGTTCGGCCGCGGTAGCAGGGGCAAGGAGGAAACATGGGGTTTGTCCGGGGTTCAGTCACATGTACCCGCTTTCTCGTCGCCGGGGACCTTCCCGATGAATTTCATGAGGCGGCCAGGGAGCGCATTCCAAGGTACGCCTTCCGCAGGTTGAGGGAGGACTCGGACCAGGAGCGGGCTGTGGGCTGGGTGAATGTGCTGGATGAATTGCAGATCGGTTTTTATAACGATGAGTTTTTCAAGGAACCCTATCTTGCTCTTTCCTTTCGAGTGGATTCGAGAAGCGTTCCTGCTAGGACCCTGCGCCAGTACTGCCGGGAGGCAGAGGAGGAAGTGAAGGCCCGGGACGGGATCGAATATCTCAACAAGAAGAGGCGGGAGGAGATCCGCGATGCAGTCAAGGGCCGCCTCCTGAGACGGGCCATTCCCCGTTCCGTCACCTATGATATGGCCTGGGACCTTCAGTCCGGGATCGTCCTTTTCGGTTCCACAAGCAAGCGGATTTGCGACGAGTTCAGCGAGACATTCTATAACACCTTCGAGCTGCGGCTCACTTCCCTCTATCCCTACGCCCTGGCATACGGATTCCTGCAGGAGCAGGGGATGGATCCGGGGATGCTGGAACATGCGCAGCCCACATTGACTGCGGTTAAGGAGGAGACGGCTTGAACCTGATCGAAAGGGTTAAGAAGACCGAGTTCCTTGGCCGGGAGTTTCTGACATGGCTGTGGTATAGGAGCGAGTCCCGGGAGGGGGTGTTCGACCTGGGGGAGTTGGGAACGGTGGAAATCTTATTCGAGGGTAAGATGACGCTGGAGCCGGACGGCGAAGACTGGGGTGATATGGTTACGTGCGCCGGGGCCGGCACCCGCTCGGGTGAGGCCCGGTTTGCGCTCACCAGGGGCAAGAAGGTCACCCATGCATCGTTGAGACTGCTCAAGGGAGACGATGAGTGGTCTTTCTCTCTGGATGCCGCATGGCTTAATATTTCCGGTCTAAAGGTGCCGAAGGTCATGCAGGACGCCCGGGAGGACGCCGACGGGCTGTTTTACGAGCGCATGTTCCTGATCGAACAGCCCATTGCCGTGGTGAACGTACTGTTCGCGGAGTTTATCCGGCTTCGTGTCTCTCCCGAGTGGCATCAGGACGAACTGGCGGCCCTGGAAGAATGGATTCGTCGGGGGAGACTGGTTGCGGAGGGTTCAAAGGAGAGTTCACACCAACAAGGAGGAGAAACACCATGCTGACGGTCAGGGACATCATGACTCGAGAGCCGGTCACCGTCACACCGGACACCCCCGTCACAGAGGCCGCCGGACTGCTCCTTGACAGGCGGATCAACGGGCTCCCAGTAGTGGATTCCCAAGGAAAGCTTGCAGGCATTATCTGTCAGAGTGACCTGGTCACCCAGCAGAAGAAGTTTCCCATACCGACTCTTTTTACCCTCTTTGACGGGCTTATTCCGCTTCAGTCAATAAAGAGCCTGGACCGGGAGGTCAAGAAGATCACCGCAACCACGGTGGGTGAGGCCATGACGGCCGATCCGGTGGCCGTAACGCCGGACATGACCGTCGATGAGGTGGCCTCGCTCATGGTGGACAAAAAGTTTCACACCCTCCCCGTGGTCGACGGGGAAACCCTTGTCGGAGTTATCGGCAAGGAAGATGTGCTGAGACTTCTCATGAGAAGTGAGGAGGGGTGACCACTCATCCTCCCAGGTATGCCCTTTTTACCTCAGGGTCGTTCAGGAGTTTTTCGGCCTTACCTTGGAGAACGAGGTCCCCGTTTTCCAGTACGTAGCCCCGGCCGGCGAACTTGAGAGCGAGACGGGCGTTCTGCTCCACAAGGAGAATGGAGGTGCCTTCTTCGTTGATCTCCTTGAGTGCGTCGAACACGCTCAGCATGAGAAGAGGCGCCAGCCCCATGGAAGGCTCGTCCAGGATCATGAACTGCCGCCCGCTCATGAAGGCCCGCCCCACGGCGAGCATCTGCTGCTCCCCGCCGCTCAGAGTGCCGGCTTTCTGGGAAGACCTCTCACGCAGCCGCTCAAAGAGGGAAAAAACCTGGCCGATATCCTCCTTTATGCGCTCGTGGTCCTTTCTCGCGAAGGTGGCAAGCTGAAGGTTCTCCAGCACGGTCAGGTTGCCGAACAGCCGCCTTCCCTCGGGAACGTGACTGATCCCCAGCTTGCTCACCACCTGGTCCGCGGAATACTTGAGAAGGTTTTCTCCCCTGAAGGACATGCGAGTACCCGGCTCGACGGGAATGAGCCTCGATATCGCCCGGAGCGTCGTGCTTTTTCCCGCCCCGTTCGCACCTATAATGGTCACGATTTCCCCCTCGTCGATGTCGAAGGCAACGCCGTGCAAGGCCTTGATCCGGCCGTAGGACACACGAAGGTCTTCCACCGAGAGCAGCATTATTCCATGGTCTCCTTTCCCAGGTAGGCCTCGATCACCTTGGGGTTGTTCTGGATTTCTTCGGGTGGACCCTCTGCTATGACCTCGCCGAAGACCAGGGTCTGAATCCTCTGGCACAGTTCCATGACCATTTTGAGCCTGTGTTCTATCAGAAAGATGGCGAGCCCCATCTCGTCGTGAACCTGTCGGATGATTCCCATCATCTGCTTGAGTTCTTCCGGGTTCATGCCTGCTGTAGGCTCGTCCAGGAAAAGGACCTTAGGGTCTGTGGCGAGGGCCCGGGCCATCTCCACACGTCTCTGGGCCCCGTAAGGCAGGTTGAGGACGTTCTGATCCGCTACCTGGTCCACCCGCATCGTGCGGAGGAGGTCCATGGCCTTCTCCGCGATCTCTTCCTCTTCCCGCTTCTGCTTTGAGGTCCCGAGAAAGGCTCCCAGGAGGCCGTACCCGAGTTTGGAGTAGCGGCCCAGTTTTACGTGTTCAAGCACGGTCATGTGTCGCCAGAGCTGCAGGTTCTGAAACGTCCTTCCCAGCCCACGGGCCGCGATCTGGTGGGGAAAGAGGCCGACCAGGTTTTCTCCCGCCAGCAGGACATCACCCTCGGTAGGGCGGTGAATCCCGGTGATCAGGTTGAATATGGTCGTCTTGCCGGCGCCGTTAGGGCCTATGAGTCCGCAGATCTCGCCGGGCTGGATGGACAGGTTGTAGTTGTGAACTGCGCGCAACCCACCGAAGAAGTGGGTCATCTCTTTGACCTCGAGCAGCTGCATGCTACACCTCTCGTTGCGGGTTCTGTCTGGGGCTGAGGATATTGCGCACGTTGAACTCCCGAAAAGCGATCAGGCCTGTGGGCCGGAAGATCATCACGAGTATGAGCAGGAGCGGGATGATGATCCACTTGAATATTTCCAGGGGCCGCAGGGCCTCGCTGAGCATGCTGAGGCTCACCGCCCCCACTATAGACCCGACGATGGAGTTCAAGCCTCCTAAGTAGACCATGGCCAGCACCTCCGCCAATTTCTGGATGCCGAATGTGCTCGGGTTGACGTAGCGAAGCACATGAGCGAAAAGCCCCCCGGCCACACCCGCCCAGAAGGCGGCGAACATGAAGTTGATCATTTTGGTCCGCCGGGTGTTAACGGTCATGGCCTCGGCCGCTTCCTCGTCGTCTCGAACGGCGTTCACGGCCTTGCCCATGGTTGATCGGACGAAGTTGTTGATTGTCCAGATGCACAGGACGGCCCAGATGAAGACCGTGGGCAGGTTAGCCCAGTCGGGCTGGCTGCCCAGCCCACGGGGGCCTCCTACGACCTCCAGGTTTTCGACAAGGCTCTTGATTATAAACGTGAAGGCCAGGGAAATAATGGCCAGGTAGTCGCCGCGTGTCCTGAACGAGGGTATGGCGATGGCCAGCGCCCCCAGGGAGGCGACCAGGCCGCCGGCGATGAGTCCCAACGGAAACAAAAAGGGCCCGAGCCATGCCGGGAGGAGGGCTGTGCCGAAGATCTTGTCGTCCACGAAGAGTATAAGAGTGAATACGGAGGCCCCATAGGCGCCGAGGGCCATGAACCCCGGGTGAGAACAGGAGAACTCGCCCTGGTAGCCGTTAATCAGGTTCAAGCTGGTGGTCACGATTACGGCGATAAGGATGAGCTTGAGCGTCAGTACCCGATAAGCGCTTACTCCGGACCAGAGGTGGAGAGTTACGTATAAAAGGCCCAAGTGTACCAGCACTGTCACCAGGAAGGGCATCCGCATGAGCAGGTCGGCTGCCCGGTTTGTCGCCTCACCCGCCAGCCTCAGAACCGCAGCCACGGGGATCAGGTATATGATTAATACATAGATCAAGGCGGACGGGAACAAAAGAGGCCTGCTGAGTGCGATCACGAATCCAAAAAGCATCGGGATCCTGGGCAGGCCCAGGAACAGGGCAAGCGGCGCACCCAGAATACGCTCGAGGCTCACGGCGAGAATGACCCCGAGGAGCCAGGCCAGCAATGGGGCGCCTGAAAAGGGCCTGCGAAGCATGGCGGACACACCCGATAAGCTGTATCCTGGTACGGTGCCGGTTAGTTGTGCCATTGTTTCCCTCATCCTTGTCAATGTCGACTTACAGCATCCCGGGAGAGCGGATTCACCTTCACCCGACGCCGGTGCTAGAGCCGGAGTTTTGCGCTGTAGGGTTCACCGAAGAACCCGTGGGGTCTGAACACGAGAATGAGCAGTATTATCGAATAGGCTATCAGGTCCCTGAGCGTAGAAGGGAAGACCATCGCCACGAATATCTCTATGAATCCGAGGAGAAACCCGGCGAGAGTGGCCCCCATGATGGATCCCCTCCCTCCGAGAATGGCGGCCACGAAGGCCTTCCAACCGAATACGATGCCCATGTAAGGGTCCAGCACCGGGTAGGCGACCCCGAAGAGAATGCCGGCCACAGCCGCGAGAGCCGATCCGATGGCGAAGGTCATGCCGGCGATCTTGTTAATCGGGACGCCCATAAGAGGCACCACTACAAAGTCGAATGCCATGGCCCGCATGGCCATGCCCCAACGGCTTCGCTTGATGAACTGGTGAAGGGCTAACATGAGGGACACGGACACCACTACGATCAAGATCCTCTTGTTGGTTACGAAGACCCCTCCCAGATCATAGGTGTGTCCCTGGATCAGGGTGGGAAAGCGGACCCGCTGGGCCCCCATAATGGCCAGGTTGCTGGTCTCGAGAATGATACCGATCATCAAGCCGGTAATGGCGGCCGATGCGCGGGGTGCCCCGCGGAGCGGTCTGTAGCCTACCCGCTCCACGAGCATGCCCAGAAAGGAGGTCAGGAACATCGATATAATTATGGTCAGCACCAGGATCAGCCAGCCCGGCACCGAGATCGCCCCCCAGGCAGCCAGGGCAACGAGGCCTGTGGCCACCCCGAACCCGATGTATGCGCCCACCATGAAGATGTCGCCGTGGGCGAAATTGAACAGCATCAGGATGCTGTATACCATGGAGTATCCCAGGGCGATGAGGGCGTAGAAGCTCCCCCACTGAAGGGCATTGACCAGGTTTTGCAGGAAGAATTGCATCGGGCTGACTCCTTGTGTTCTCAACAAGGCAGGCCGGGGGTCAGGCCCCGGCCTGCCTTTTGATTAGGCAAGTCCCGACTTCTACGCTTTCAAATGAGGCGGGCTGGGAGGTAAAGCTCCAGGCCCGCCGGAGGGTCGCTCAGGGGCATACGGATTTGTAAAACTCGAACTCCCCCTTGTCGCTGATGCGCACGATTACGGCGCACTTGATGGGGTCGCCGTCCTCGGTGAAGGTCATCTTCCCGGTGATGCCGTCGAACTCCTTGACCTGGGCCATAGCGTCCCGCACGCAACGGCGGTCCTTCTCAATGTCGCCGCTCAGGCTGCCGCAATCCTCGATGGCCCGCTGTACGATGTGGAGAGAGTCCCAGGTGAGGGCGGCCACGTCGTCCGGCACATAGCCGTGCTTTTCCTCGTAGCGATCGATGAACGCCTTGGTGGCGCCCTCAGCTCCGGCAGACGCGTAGTGGGTGCTGAAGAACAGCCCGTAGCAGGCCGGCCCGCAAAGCTCCACGGTTTCTGCTGACCCCCAGCTGTCGCTGCCTACGATCGGTTTATTCCAACCCAGTTCCTGGGCCTGCTGCACGATCAGCGCTACCTCGTTGTAGTACTGGGGTGTGAACAGGACCTCGGCCCCTGATCGGATGATCTTGGTGAGCTGCGAGCTGAAATCGGCGTCCCTGGTGGTGAAGCTCTCAAAGGCAACGACCGATCCTTTCCCGTGGATCTTTTCCCAGGCCTCTTTGAAGAACTCGGCCAGGCCCTTGGGATAGTCGCTGGCCACGTCATAAAGCACCGCCGCCTTGGTGAACCCGAACTCTTCATTGATGAAGTTGGCCAGGACCGGGCCCTGGAAGGGATCAAGGAAGCATCCGCGGAACACGAAGGGGCGGCCTTCGGTCGTGTCCGGGTTCGTGGACCAAGGACTGATCATAGGGGTCTTGTAATTGTCAGCTACGCCCGCGGCGGGCACCGCCTGCTTGGAAGACTGAGGACCCACAATGACCAGGACCTCGTCCTCGGTGATCATCTTGGTGTTCGCCTGGACCGCGGATTCGGCCTTAGCCTCATTGTCCTCGATGACCAGTTCGACAGGGATCTTCTTTCCGCCCACATCCAGGCCTCCCGCCGCCTTTACGTCCTCGAGCCACATCTGGGCCGCGAATTTGCTGCCTTCTCCCACCTTGGGGATATCTCCGGTCATCGGGGCGTTTATTCCCACCTTGATCACCTTGGGCGCCGCCCAGACAACGGGTGTAAACACCAATGCGATCGCCGCACAGACTGCAGCACACCAAAAGACTCTTTTCATGGCATTTTCCTCCTTTTTTGGTTCATAAATTAGCCTGATATGGTGATGGGAGACCGCTGGTGAGATCTCCCGGGATTCCCCGGGCGGTTCTGCGCTTCTAGCATAGTTTCCATCCAGAAATGGTCTTTTTTGCCAATCTCGGCGTCAATCTGCGAGGTTGCTTGTGCGGCGTACTTCACGTCTCCGCGCAACCTCTTGATCTCCTTGATCTTGACAAAAAATCCTCATTTCTGAACTGGAAACTTGCCAATGCCCAAAAAGCATTTCTGGATGGGCACTAGCATACTGCACCTATACTTACACATCACCTGGCGCAGTCGGTGGGGTCGCCGCACAGCTTGTTCAGGGCGTGTTCGAGCGCGGGAAGGACCGTGGCGAGGCTTTCGCGGACGGCCCTTGGGCTTCCCGGCAAGTTCAGGACCAGGCAACTCCCCCGAACGCCTGCAAGGGCACGCGAGAGCATGGCATGGGGGGTCTTGGTGAGCCCTGCCGCGCGCATGGCCTCGGCCATGCCGGGAACCTCGTAGTCGAGGACATCGCGTGTGGCCTGGGGGGTGACGTCCGTGGGGGCCAGGCCGGTTCCACCGGAGGTGACTATCAGGGAAAGGCCCTCTTGGTCGGCAAACTTGATGAGGGCCTCCCGGATTCGGGCCGGGTCGTCCGGGACTACTTCTCTGCGCTCTACGGAAAAACCGGCCTCCTCGAGTATCTCCAGGGCCGTCTCACCGCTCTCGTCTGCAGTGCGCTCCCCCCTGGAGCCGCGGTCGCTTATGGTGAGGATGCCGGCCCGAAAGGGCCCGCCCGGGTTCATGTGGACGCCCTCCAGGCAGCCATGACAAAGGAGTCGATCATTGCGGCGCTATTCATCCTTCCTGGCCTCGGCGATCACCTTCTCGGCAAGCTGGGCCGGTAGTTCCTCGTAGTGACTTAGTTCCATGGTGAAGGTTCCCCGGCCGCCGGTCATCTGGTTCAGGTCCAGGGCGTACTTGAGGACTTCCGACATGGGCGCCTGGGCCTTGATTACCTGGTATTTCCCCTGGCCCTCCATACCGAGCACGCGGCCCCTGCGTCCGGTCAGGTCCCCCATGACGTCACCCATGCTCTCCTCCGGGACCACAATGTCCAGCTTCATGACAGGCTCGAGCAAGGTCGGGTTGGCATCCTGAACGGCCTTCTTGAAACACATGCTGGCCGCGATCTTGAAGGCCATTTCCGAGGAGTCCACGTCGTGGCTCTTGCCGTCGAAGAACCGGACCTTTACGTCAACGACGGGATACCCGGCCAACACACCGCTCGAAAGGGTCTCCTGTATGCCCTTTTCCACGGCCGGGACAAAGTTGCGCGGCACGTTCATGCCCACCAGGGCCTCTTCGAACTCGAAACCGGTTCCCCTTTCCAGGGGGGCCACATCAAAGTGGACCTCTGCGAACTGGCCCCGCCCGCCGGTCTGCTTCTTGTGGCGGTAGACCACTCCCTGGACGCCTTTCTTGATGGTTTCCAGGTAGGGGACCCGAACGGGCTTCAGCTCGACCTCTACTCCGAACTTACGCTGCAGCTTTTCACAGGTGGCCTCCAGGTGAATCTGGCCGGTCCCGGCGAGGATGATCTCGGAGGCCGTTCCGCGTTCCAGCCTGAGGGTGGGATCTTCCTCGCGTATTCGGGTAAGGGAGCTGAAGAGCTTGTCTTCACTGCCCTGGACTTTGGTCTGGACCGCATAGGAAAGCACGCTCGGGAGCGGCTCCGGCGCCGGGTATACTATGGGCTCTTTTTCAATGCACAGGGTGTCGCCTGTGGCGGTTTCCTTGAGTTTGGCGAACGCCACTGTTTCTCCGGTTACGGCCTCTTCCACGGATTGCTGCTTTTTTCCCTCCAGAAGGAGGATGCTGCCGAACTTTACCTTGGTATCCTTGTTCGGATTATACAGTGTGGTGCCTTGAGCCAGTGTTCCGGAGCGGATGCGCAAAATGCTCAGTTTTCCGGCGAACGGGTCGGCCACGGTCTTGAAGACAAGGGCGGAAAAGGGGGCTTCCGTGGAGGCTTCCCGCTCGACCTCTTCTTCACTTCCAGGTTTTTGCCCCTTGAACGGCTCCCGCTCCAGGGGGCTTGGCATGGCCTGGATGATGAGGTCAAGGAGCTGGTCCACGCCCATGTTGAGGGCGGCCGAACCGCACAGGATGGGAATGACGGTTCCTGATTTGACGCCTTTGATAAAGGTTTCCTCGATTTCCTGAAAAGAGATTTCCTCGCCTTCCAGATACTTCTCCATGAGGTCATCGTTGGCCTCGACGATGTTTTCCACCACCTTTTCGTGGAGTTCCTTTATGACATCAGCCATGTCCGTTGGGAGGGCCTCCTCCTTGACCTTGCCGGATCCGTCCCTCTCGTAGGCATAGGCCTTCATCTTGATCAGGTCCACGACCCCGCGGAAATCTTCCTCTGCTCCGATGGGCAGCAGTACCGGTGTGGCGTTTTTCTCGAAGCTGTCGTTGATCTGCTCCACTACCCCGTCGAAATCAGCCCGTTCCCGATCCATGCGATTGATGAAAATCATTCGCGGCAGATTCTCTTCGTCGGCGAAACTCCACACCTTCTCCGTGCCGACCTTGACGCCTGAGGTGGCGTCGACAACCACTACGACCCCGTCCGCTGCTTTCAAGGAAAACTTGGTATCGGTAAGGAAGTTGTCATCACCCGGGGTGTCTATTATGCTGACGACGTGCTTTTTCCAGGTGCAGTGATGGAAGGCGGTGCTCAAGGTTATTTTTCTCTTGATCTCCTCGGGCTCGAAGTCGAAGTTGGACGAGCCGTCGTCAACCTTTCCGAGCCGGGATACGGCTTTGCCGTTCAAGAGCATGGCCTCGGCAAGGGACGTCTTGCCACATCCCACGTGGCCTACCAAACCGATGTTCCTCAACTGCTCGCTTTTCCTTTCCATGCCAGATCCTCTCTATGTGGTTTTTCGGCCCCCTCGAGGCGGTGGCACGCTTGACAAAAGCGGAGTACCGGGGCAGGGGGCCTTGACGGTCCGCCTTTCCCATGACCGGTTGGATTGCGGGAGAAAGAGTCTCAGGGTAAACCGCCAAATCTGAATTAACTAGCCCAACTCAAAATATGAAGTCAAGAACGGAATCAAATAACCCATTTTTTAATTGCGGAGAGGTTCAAATGTGTTAGTCTATTTTCTTTTTAAAGTACGAACGGAGTGCCTTGGATTATGCGCCTTTCCGAGCAGATCGAGAGGTTTATGGACCACCTGGCATCTGAGAGGGCTTATTCCGTCCACACCGTTCGAGGCTACCGGATCGACCTGGAACAGTTCCGGGTCTTTGTGGAAAAAGAGAGGGAAGGGGAGGACCACCCGATCATCGACTACCGGACCCTCAGGGCCTACCTCGGTACTCTGTACAGCCGGTATAAGCGCACGACGGTATCCCGCAAGCTCTCCGCGGTTCGTTCCTTTCTGACTTTCCTGGAGAAGCGCGGTATTCGGAAGGACAACCCGGGAGCGGAGGTGTCCACGCCCAAAAGAGGCAAGCCCATCCCGGCGTACCTTCCGGTGGATGACATGTTTCGACTCCTGGCAGTCCCGGACCAAAAAGACTCGCTGGGTCTTCGGGACCTTGCCATCATGGAGGTCCTTTACTCCTGCGGCCTTCGCGTGAGCGAGCTGGCAGGGCTTGACATGGATGACGTGAATCCGAAGGAACGCCTTCTCCGCGTGATCGGAAAGGGAAACAAGGAGCGGGTGGTGCCGGTTGGGCGGACGGCTCTTCGATCCCTCGACCTGTATCTCGAGGTCGTTGCTTCCTCGCGGGCAAAGGCGTGGGGGGACGTACAGCGCGGTCCTCTTTTTCTGAATAACCGCGGAGGCAGGCTGACAACCAGGAGCATCGCGCGGGTAATCAAAAAGTACGTTACGGCGTGCGGCATGACCTCGGATATCTCCCCGCACTCCCTCCGGCACTCGTTTGCTACCCATCTCCTGGACGGCGGAGCGGACTTGCGGTCGGTCCAGGAACTCCTCGGTCATGCGAGCCTGTCGACGACCCAGAAGTACACCCATGTCAGCCTGGACCGGCTGATGGCGGTTTACGACAAGGCGCACCCCAGGCGTTGAGACCGGGAAACACCCGGCAATAACGGAGGATTCCTTATGGGTGAAGCACCCACACCGATTCGGGGTACTACGGTCCTGGCGGTTCGAAAGGGCGACAGGGCGGTGATGGCCTGCGACGGGCAGGTGACGCTCGGCGAGACCGTCATGAAACACAGGGCGAACAAGCTCCGTTTCCTCTACCAGGATCAGGTGCTGGTCGGGTTTGCCGGTGCGTCCGCCGATGCCTTCACCCTGTTCGAGAAACTGGAGGGCCGGCTGGAACAGTTCAACGGAAACCTGGCGCGCGCATCCGTGGAGTTGGCCAAGGACTGGCGTCTGGATAAGGTCCTACGGCGCCTGGAAGCCATGCTGATCGCTGTTGACCGGGATCACATGCTGATCCTTTCCGGCACCGGCGATGTGGTGGAACCGGACCAGGCCGTGGCGGCCATCGGATCCGGCGGGCCCTATGCATATGCGGCGGCCCTTGCCCTGCTGGAGCACTCCACCCTCGATGCGCCCTCCATCGCCCGGGAGGCCATGAAAATCGCCGCCTCCATCTGCCTTTATACGAACGAGATGATCACCGTGGAAGAGATAGGGAGCTCGACATCCTGATGGAACACTCCGAAGAAATCCCCCTGGGCGTGGTGAAAACCCTCACCCCGCGACAGATCGTTTCTGAGCTGGATATGTACATCATCGGCCAGGACGAGGCCAAGCGTTCCGTGGCCATCGCCCTGAGGAACCGGTGGCGTCGCCAGCAGGTGCCTAAAGAACTTCGCGACGAAATCGCCCCGAAAAACATCATAATGATCGGGCCCACGGGCGTGGGCAAGACCGAGATCGCGCGCCGTCTGGCCCGGTTGGCCAACTCACCTTTCCTTAAGGTGGAGGCGACCAAGTTCACCGAGGTGGGGTATGTGGGGCGGGACGTGGAGTCCATGATCCGGGACCTGACCGAACTCGCCGTGAGCATGGCCAAGAAAGGCGAGCAGGAACGAGTGGAACCCAAGGCGCGGGAGATGGTCGAGGAACGGATTCTGGATATCCTTCTTCCCAAGCGGAAGCAAGAGGCCGCCGAGGGGGATGAAGGAGAGCGGGAGACCTCCCTGGAGGTGGTTCGAACGGGGGGAGGTGAAGGGGACTCCACCCGGGAGAAGCTTCGTCGTCTGTTGAGAGGCGGCAAGCTGGACAATCGCTACGTGGAACTCGAGATCGCACAGCAGAACATTCCCATGATCGAGGTTTTTTCCGGCGCCGGCCTCGAGGAGATGGAGTTCAACATGAAAGAGGTTTTCGGCAACCTCTTTCCCCAGAAAAAGAAGCGGCGACGGGTCAAGGTAAAGGAGGCGGCGGAGATACTGTTTCAGGAGGAGGCCCAGAAACTGATCGACATGGACAAGGTGATCGAGGAGGCCGTCCTGATGACCGAACAGAACGGAATCGTTTTCCTCGACGAACTGGACAAGGTGAGTGGGACTGATTCCGGTCAGGGGCCCGATGTCTCGCGCGAGGGGGTCCAAAGAGACCTTCTGCCGATCGTGGAAGGATCCACGGTTGCGACCAAGTACGGAATGGTGCGAACGGACCATATCCTTTTCATCGCCGCCGGGGCCTTCAATGTGAGCAAGCCGTCCGACCTGCTTCCCGAACTCCAGGGG
Organism: Desulfatiglandales bacterium; assembly: GCA_041685835.1. GTDB lineage: Bacteria > Desulfobacterota > DSM-4660 > Desulfatiglandales > HGW-15 > JAIPEI01. Next base: position 22,764 of record JAWLEX010000004.1, on the reverse strand, counting down.
CGTTTCCCCATTCGTGTTGAGCTCGATTCCCTCAGCACCGAGGATTTCATCAGGATCCTCCAGGAGCCCAGAAACGCCCTTATCACTCAGTACGAGGCACTCCTGGAAACCGAGGGGATCGAGCTCCGGTTCGAAAAGGAAGCCATCGAGGAGATAGCGGCCATGTCCAACCGGGTCAACGAACGGATGGAGAACATCGGCGCGCGAAGGCTTCACACGGTCATGGAAAAACTGCTGGACGACATCTCCTTTGACGCCCCTGATATGGACGTAAAAAAGGTGGTCATCGACCGGGCTTATGTAAAGGAGAAGCTGGACGAGATCCTGGAGGACGAGGACCTCAGCCGGTATATTCTGTGAGTGGTGAGGGGTGAGTGGGAGGCCGTATTATGTCCATGGATCAGCTCGAAGAGCTGGATCGGGCAAAGGTGCTCATCGAGGCCTTGCCTTACATCCGCCGTTTCAAAAACGCCACGGTTGTGGTGAAGTACGGCGGGCACGCAATGGTGGATGAGGGACTGAAGCGGGACTTCGCCCTGGACATCATTCTCATGAAATTCGTGGGTATGAACCCCATCGTAGTCCATGGAGGCGGACCTCAGATCGGCGATTTCCTGCGCAGGCTCTCCATCGAGAGCGAGTTCGTCGACGGTATGCGGGTTACGGACAAGCAGACCATGGACGTGGTGGAGATGGTACTCGTGGGAAAGGTGAACAAGGAGATCGTGGCCCTGATCAACGCCCATGGAGGA
>JAWLEX010000004.1:0-21912 GCA_041685835.1 Desulfatiglandales bacterium | reverse complement strand
ATGGACGTGGTGGAGATGGTACTCGTGGGAAAGGTGAACAAGGAGATCGTGGCCCTGATCAACGCCCATGGAGGAAGAAGCGTGGGTCTCTCCGGCAAGGACGGCGGGCTGATCATGGCCGAGAAAATGCGCTATATCCGTGAAAAAGGTGTTGATCAGCCCCCGGAAATAATCGACATGGGCATGGTGGGGCAGATTACAAGCGTTGACAGCCGGGTGCTGCAGGGGCTCATGGGAGAGTTCATCCCGGTGATCGCCCCGGTGGGCGCGGGGGAAAACGGAGAGGCTTACAACATAAACGCGGACATAGTGGCCGGTCGGATCGCGGCTTCCATGGAGGCCCGAAAGCTGGTCCTGCTTACGGATACCGAAGGCGTGCTCGATTCGGGGGGGGAGCTGATTTCCTCTCTGGCCTCCGACGAAGTTCGGCGGCTGATTGGAGACGGGACCATTCGGGGCGGCATGATTCCCAAGGTGCGGTGCTGCCTGGAGGCCCTTGAAGGCGGCGTGGGAAAGGCCCATATCCTGGACGGCCGGAAGCAGCACGCCATTCTTCTGGAAATCTTCACCAAGGCCGGTGTGGGTACGGAGATCATCCGTTGAATTACGGCGAAAATACCCCAACGGCAAGGCTCATCGGCGCAAAGAACGAGTGACCGATGAATCCCGCTTGGGTTTTGTTTTTATCGAAATCCAAATCGCTATCGGGATCGGGATCGAAAGAGAATAAAAGGATACTTGGACACGGAAAGCTTGATGTCTACCTCTGTGTGAAGGAAGACTCCGGTGTCTATGGATTGGAGGAAATCGATTTCGATCCCGATAGCGATTTCGATCCCGAAGAAACCAGACTGGACGCTCATTCTTAGCGCCAGTGCTCCTTGACTTTGGGTTGCGGGCAAGGGCCCGCTTTGGATCTTTCTTATCGCCCATAGAGAGGCAATAAACGTCAAGTTTTCGTTTATCGGCCCCATGGTGCGTCGATCTGGATAGCGATCCCGATTTCGATTCGGGTTTTATCAAAAATATTTTCATCTGCGGGGATGGCCGATACACAGGCCTTCGACGTTTGCTGTCTTTGCTCTTTTTCTTGGCGTCTTAGCGTCCCGGCGAGAGACTGAAATTTAAGAGGCAAAAGATTATGAACGCCGGCACACAGTCCGTTGCAGACCTTGCGGATAAATACCTGTTCGAGACCTATGGAAAAAGGCCGCTGACGCTGGTGCGGGGCCAGGGCTGCCGTGTCTGGGACGACGCAGGACGGGATTATCTTGACTTTGTGGGCGGTATAGCAGTCTGCGCCCTGGGTCATAGCTCGCCGCTCGTCACCAAGATTCTGGAAGAGCAGTCCGGTAAGCTCGTCCACGTATCCAATCTATACTACACGGTCCCACAGGTGGAACTGGCCCGCTTGCTCGTGGAGAACTCCTTTGCGGACCGGGTGTTTCTCTGTAACAGCGGGGCCGAGGCTAACGAGGCGGCCATCAAGCTGGCCCGCCGGTACAGTTATGAGACAAACGGGCCCGGCCGGCACACGATCGTGTGCATGGAGAACTCCTTTCACGGGCGCACCATGGGGACGCTTTCGGCTACCGGCCAGGAAAAAATCCGGAAAGGATATGCCCCTCTTCTCGACGGGTTCCGGTTTGTCCCCTTCGGCGACCTGGAAAAACTGGCCGGGGCGGTGGACGATTCCACCTGTGCGGTAATGCTGGAACCCATCCAGGGAGAGGGGGGCGTGGTCCTTCCGGGTGAGGGCTACCTCGAGGGCGTGGAGGCGCTTTGCCGGGACAGGGGCGTGATCCTGATCCTGGACGAGGTCCAGGTGGGTATGGGCCGGACCGGAAAGCTCTTTGCCCACGAGCACTTCGGTATAACCCCTGACATTGTGACCCTGGCCAAGGCCCTGGGAAACGGCCTGCCCATCGGGGCCATGCTCTCCAGGGAGTCGCTGAGCGGGGCGTTCGCCCCGGGCAGTCATGCCACCACCTTCGGAGGGACTCCCCTGGTTTCCGCAGTGGCCAAGGGGGTGCTAACGAGTCTTCTGGAGGAGGGGTGGATCGATAACGCCCGCTGCATGGGCGACTACTTCAAGGCAGAGCTTAAGAACCTTCAGCGGAAGCACGCCTGTGTGAATGATGTGAGGGGGCTCGGCTTGATCCTGGGGTTGGAACTGGACCGCCCGGGTGCCCCGGCGGTGGACTCGTGCAGAAGAGAAGGGTTTCTCGTGAACTGCACACACGAGAACGTCTTGCGTTTCCTTCCCCCCCTTATAGTAACCGAGGGGGAGATCAACACCGTGATTCAGGGTCTGGACCGGGTCCTGGCCGGGTTCGGGAATAGGACGACATGAAACGGGACCTGTTGACTCTTCGGGAGCTGACAGCGGATGAAATCCTCTTTCTCATAGATCGAGGGCTGGAGATCAAGGGAGCCGGTGCAGGCTTCAGCGGGGTGTTGACCGGCAGGACTATCGCCCTGATCTTCGAGAAGAGTTCCACGAGGACCCGGGTCTCTTTTGAGACCGCCATGTTTAGATGCGGGGGCCGCACGGTCTTCCTCCACAGCGCGGACACCCAGATCGCCAGGGACGAACCCGTGGAGGACACGGCCAGGGTCCTTTCCCGTTATCTGGACGGGCTGGTCATTCGGACTTATTCCCAGGCGTTCGTTGAGGAGATGGCCCGTTGGGCGGATATCCCGGTTATCAACGCCCTGACCGACCGCTTCCACCCATGCCAGATCCTGAGCGACCTGATGACAGTGGTGGAAAAGCGAGGCGGCCTTCAAGGACTTCGCGTGGCCTGGATCGGCGACGGCAACAACGTGGCTCATTCCTGGATCAATGCATCGGCGCTCCTCGGTTTTGAGCTTGTCATGGCCTGTCCGCCGGGCTACGGTCCGGACAGGGATGTGCTGGATGCGGCCGGTGAAAGCGTACGTTTAGTGGGTTCCCCGGTTGAGGCGGCCCGGGGCGCCCACGTCCTCAATACCGACGCCTGGGCCAGCATGGGCCAGGAGCTGGAGCGGGAAAAACGGATTCGCGACTTCCAGGGATACCAGGTGGATGATGTCCTCGTGGAGGCCGCCGGCCCCGACGTCCTGGTCATGCACTGCCTTCCCGCTCACCGGGGAGAAGAGATCACCGCGGGCGTCTTAGAAGGCCCGCGATCCGTGGTGTTTGACCAGGCGGAAAACAAACTTCATCTTCACCAGGCCCTGCTGGAGTGGCTGATCGGAAATACCTGAAGAGTCGTAAGATGAATCCCTTAAACCTGCAATTCCGGTCATAGGTTCAGGAGAGTTGGAACGTGAGCGACAAGGACATAAAGAAAATCGTGCTGGCTTACTCAGGGGGACTCGACACCTCGGTTATTCTTGCGTGGCTCAAAGAGACCTACCAGTGTCCGGTCATCGCCTACGCGGCGGACCTGGGGCAGGGAGACGACGCTGAGGAGATTCGGAAGAAGGCCCTTGCCACCGGCGCCGAAGAGGCCGTGGTGGAGGACCTCCGGGAGGAGTTTGTGCGGGACTTCGTATGGCCGGCCCTTCGGGCCAATGCGGCTTACGAGTCCGGATACCTGCTCGGGACGTCCCTTGCGAGGCCTCTCATTGCAAAGAGACAGGTGGAGGCGGCCCAGAGGTTCGGCGCGGACGCCGTCAGCCACGGAGCTACAGGAAAGGGAAACGATCAGGTGAGATTCGAATTGGGCTACATGGCCCTGGATCCCACCCTCAAGATCATCGCTCCATGGCGTATATGGGAGTTCAAAGGACGTGAGGACTTGCTCCGTTTCGCCTCGCAAAGGGGCATCCCGGTGCCCGTGACCCCGGCCAAGCCTTACTCGAGCGATGCCAACCTGCTTCATATCAGTTTCGAGGGAGGCGTTCTCGAGGACCCGTGGGCGGAGCCGCCGGAAGACATGTTTGTTATGACCGTATCTCCCGAGAAGGCCCCGGATCGTCCGGAGTATGTGGAGATCGCCTTCCGGGCCGGAGATCCCGTGGCCGTGGACGGCCGGGAGATGACCCCGGTGGAAATCCTGAGCCGCCTGAACGAACTGGCCGGACGTCACGCGGTCGGAAGGATCGACTTGGTGGAAAACCGTTACGTGGGCATGAAGTCCCGAGGCGTGTATGAGACCCCCGGCGGGACCGTCATACGAGCGGCCCACCAGGCCATGGAATCCATCACCATGGACCGGGAGGTGATGCACATTCGTGACGGCCTGGTCCCGCGTTACGCCGAGGCGGTTTACTACGGATACTGGTTCGCCCCGGAGATGCGCATGCTCCAGGCCCTGATGGATGAGGCCCAGAAGGAGGTAAGCGGCACGGTGCGCATGAAACTCTACAAGGGGAACTGCATCGTGGCGGGCCGGAAGTCGGACCGGTCGCTCTATCAAGAGGACTACGTGACGTTCGAAGAGGACGATGTCTACGATCAGAAGGACGCCGAAGGATTCATCCGGTTGAACGCGCTTCGACTGAAGATCGCGAAGCTTATCGGGCGGGCGTGATCTGCGTCATGCCCGGCCGCCGAAGCCGGCTCAGACTCTGTCGTTGAGGGGAACCTGCTATGAGTGGTAAAGTATGGGGAGGGCGCTTTCGAGAGCCGCTCGACGAAGTCCTGGACCGGTTCAATGCCTCGTTTCGGTTTGATAAGCGGCTCTACATCCAGGACATAGAGGGCAGCATGGCCCACTGCCGCATGCTTGCCGGGCGGGGCATCCTCACGGAGGACGAGGCCATTCGAATTGTTGAGGCCCTGGCCGACATCCGCCGGGAGATGGACAGGGGCGAGCATATCTCCGGCCGAGGGGCTGAAGACATTCACTCCCTGGTTGAGGTGCTCCTGGTGGAGAGGATCGGAGCACTCGGGGAAAAGCTTCATACCGCCCGCAGCCGCAACGACCAGGTCGCCCTGGATGTCCGCATGTACGTGCGGGAGGAGGTGCAGCGGCTGGACGAGGCCCTCAGGTCCATGCAGGCCGCCATTGTGGATTTGGCTGAACGGAATGCGGAGATCATCTGTCCAGGCTACACGCACATGCAGCGCGCCCAGCCCGTTCTTCTGGCCCATCATCTGATGGCTTACTATGAAATGCTCAAAAGGGATCGGGACAGACTGCGGGACTGCCTGGCCCGGGTTAATGTGATGCCCCTCGGAAGCGCCGCACTGGCAGGGTCGACCTTTGACCTGGATAGAGAGTCGGTGGCCGAGGCCCTCGATTTCAGCGATATTAGCCGGAACAGCATGGATGCGGTGAGCGATCGGGACTTCGTGGCGGAGTTCCTCTTTGCATGCGCACTCGTGATGATGCACCTGAGCAGGCTGAGTGAGGAGCTTATCCTCTGGTCCACGCAGGAGTTCGGTTTCGTCCTGCTTCCCGACGCGTTCTGCACGGGGAGCAGCATCATGCCGCAGAAGAAAAACCCGGACCTTCTTGAACTGGTTCGGGGGAAGACCGGCCGGGTCTACGGAAACCTCACGGCCGTCCTCACCACAATGAAGGGCCTTCCCCTGACCTACAACAAGGACATGCAGGAAGACAAGGAGCCTTTGTTCGACAGTGCGGATACGGTGGGACTCTGCCTGGAGGTGATGACGCGGCTGCTTCAAAACCTCTCGTTCAACGGCGAGGCCATGAGGCGGGCCTCCGAGCTCGGGTATCTCACGGCCACGGACCTGGCCGACTATCTGGTGACAAAGGGCCTCACGTTTCGAAAGGCCCACGAGACGGCCGGTGCGATGGTGCTGTTCGCCCTGGACCGCAACCGGGAACTCGGCGAGCTCTCCATGGATGAAATGAAGGGCTTTTCCGAGCGGATAGAGGAGGATGTCTACGACTGGCTGGACCCGGCTCGATGCGTGGCGCGGAGGAATGTGCCCGGAGGGACCGGGCCGGACATGGTGGCACTGGAGATCAAGAGGGCCAAGGAGGAGATTGCGTCGTGAAACCGATCCGATGGCAGGTCCTTTTGTGCCTGTTGGCGGTACTGGTCGCTGCCGGGGGCTGCGGAAAGAAGGGGGATCCTTCAGTCCCTGGAAAGGGCTTTTCAGCGGAGGTTCGGGAGCTTTCCGGGGCCTGGGACGGTGGGTTCATCGTGCTCTGGGGCGATCTTGCCGGGATTTCCGGCGGCCAAGAGGCTGTGGAACGAATGCAGGGGGCCCGGGTCTACTATGCGGCCTACGACCCGGCCGAACCTCCATGTGAAGGCTGCCCGGTGAGATACGAGGGGTATCACGAGTTCGGAGTCGAGACGATCACCGAGGAAGGGTTCTACTGCAAGATTCCCGGCAAGCGGAAGGACGCTTTGTACTACTTCAAGGTGCACTTGATCGGGCCGGAAGGGGCTCGTGGACCCGCGTCAGAAAGGGTGCGCGTGGACCGCTTGGAATCGTGAACGATTGAAGGGCCTTTCAGGAGGCCTGTGTCGGGGAGCCCTTAACCCATGCACCACTTCCAGTACCGTAACGGTGAACTTCATGCCGAGGAGGTCCCTGTCTCCCGTATAGAACAGGGGGCGGGCACCCCCTTTTACCTCTACTCCCACGCCACCCTGCTGCAGCATTTCCGGGCTTTTGACGGGGCGTTCGAGGGCATTCCCCATTTGGTCTGCTTTTCCATGAAGTCAAACTCGAGCCAGGCCGTGCTGCGGCTCTTCTCCAACGAGGGGGGCGGGGCGGACATAGTGAGCGGAGGCGAGCTCTACCGCGCCCTGGCTGCGGGTGTGGATCCGAAAAGGATTGTATACTCGGGTGTGGGAAAGACCCCGGAGGAAATGTCCTACGCCATCCGGTCGGGTATCCTGCTCTTTGCGGCCGAGTCCCCGCAGGAGATCGCGAGGCTGAATGAGGTGGCGGGGGCCGCGGGTGCCCGGGCTCCGATCGCCATACGCGTGAATCCTGATATCGATCCCAAGACCCACCCGTACATATCCACGGGCATGCGGGAGAACAAGTTCGGCATTCCCATGGACCAGGCGTTCGAGGAGTACATCCGGGCGGCCGGCATGCACCACTTGGACGTGTGCGGGGTCTCGTGCCATATAGGGAGCCAGCTCACCCGGATCAGCCCTTTCGTCGAGGCGCTCGGAAGGCTTAAGGACCTCATCGGGCGTCTTGCCGGAGAGGGGATCCGGATCCGCTACCTGGACCTGGGCGGAGGTCTTGGCATAACTTACGACCGGGAGACGCCGCCGGCTCCGAAGGAGTACGCCGGCGCCATCAAGAAGGAGCTGGATACGGACGACATGCTCCTCCTGCTGGAGCCCGGCCGGGTCATCACGGGCAATGCGGGAATTCTCGTGACCAGGGTCCTTTATACGAAAGCCACGGAAGCCAAGACGTTCATTGTTGTGGACGCGGCCATGAACGACTTGATCCGGCCCAGCCTTTACGGCTCCTTTCACAGAATCCAGCCCGTTCTCCAGTGTGAAGGTCAACGGGTGAAGGCGGACGTGGTGGGACCGATCTGTGAGTCCGGTGATTTTCTGGCCAAGGACCGTGACCTCGAGCCCTATGAGCCCGGGGACCTCATGGCTGTCATGAGCGCGGGGGCGTATGGATTCAGCATGTCGTCCTCCTATAACTCACGCCCCAGGGCCGCCGAGGTGATGGTAAGGAACGACCGCTTCGAGATTATTCGGGAGCGCGAGAGCTACAAGGACCTCATTCGCGGTGAACGGATTCCCGATCTGCTTTCGTGAGCCGGAAACGGGCGCCGCCAAAGGTTAGAGTAGTGCCCATCCAGAAACGCTTTTTGGGCACTGGCAAGTTTCCAATTCAGAAATATTGACGCCGAGATTGGCAAAAAAGACCATTTCTGGATGGAAACTAGAGGAAGGCTATGGACCAACTGGAATTCTGGAAGATGAACGGCAGCGGGAACGATTTCATCCTGATCGACAACCGGGACGGCCGGATCGCCGAGGAATCCATGGGCCGCCTGGTGGAGCAGGTCTGCCGCCGGAGGGAGTCCGTGGGAGCGGACGGGGTCATTTTTGTGCAGAATTCCGTGACGCACGATTTTTCCTGGCGGTTTTTTAACGCCGATGGTGGCGAGGCTGAGATGTGCGGGAATGGAGGGCGCTGCGTTGCCCGGTTCGCGCACCTGAACGGAATCGCCGGGAAGGAGATGACCTTTGAGACCCAGTCCGGTCCTATATGGGCCGAGGTCCGTGGCCGTGTTGTGACGGTCCTTATGCCCCAGCCCTCCGAGATCGACCTGGACATCGACCTGCCGGCCGGCGAGGGCTGGAAAAGCGCGGATTTTGTAAACACGGGCGTACCCCACGTGGTCCTGCGCGTGGAAGACCTTGTCCACTGCCCTGTGGTCGAACTGGGTCGAATGATCCGGAACCACGCCCTGTTCGCGCCCAACGGCACCAACGCCGATTTTATCCGTGTCACGGGACCTGACTCCCTGGAAATTCGAACGTATGAGAGAGGTGTTGAGGACGAGACGCTCGCATGCGGGACCGGTGCCATGGCGGCCGCCCTGGTTTCGGCCCGGCGCGGTTTGGTGGCGTCTCCAGCACGGGTGAAGACCCGGAGCGGGGAGGAAATCCTCATTCACTTCGAGAAGAAGGAGGAGGAAGGGACCTTTTCGCGGGTCCGGCTCGAAGGCAGTACGTCCATCGTCTACCGGGCCCGCCTTGATCCTGAGGCCCTTTAGGATGTATTCATCCGTATTTGCCGCCTTTTTGATCTCAATATGCCTGAATGCGGGTGAAGGTAGCCGGCACAGGCGCTTTTTTTAAATGAAGAGGGAGGTAGTCATGTTCAAGGGTTCCATTGTCGCAATCGTAACGCCGTTCAAAGGTGGACAGGTCGACGAGGAGGCCTTTCGAATGCTCATTGAGGAGCAGATCGAAAACCGTACCAGTGCCATCGTGCCTTGCGGGACCACGGGTGAATCCGCAACGCTGTCCATGGAAGAACACGCCCGGGTCATAGATATCGCTGTCGGCGCCGTGAACAAGCGGGTGCCTGTGATCGCCGGGGCCGGCGGGAACAGCACCCGGGAGGCGATCGAGCTTACCGCACATGCCAAGGCGGCCGGCGCGGACGCCACTCTCCAGGTGACCCCCTACTACAATAAGCCTACACAGGAGGGCCTTTACCGGCATTTCTCAGCCATTGCCGGGGAGGTACCTTTTCCCCAGGTCCTGTACAATGTGCCGGGAAGGACGAGTGTGAACCTGCTCCCTGAGACCGTGGCCCGCCTGGCCGAGCTTCCTGAAGTGGTGGCGATCAAGGAGGCCTCCGGCAGCCTGCCCCAGATGGCCGAAATCCTCGATCTGGCCGGGGAAAACATTACCCTGCTCTCGGGCGACGACAGTGTTACCTTGCCGGTGCTCTCAATCGGCGGAAAGGGCGTTATCTCCGTGGTGGCCAACCTGGTGCCCGGCGACAACGCCGGAATGATCCGGGCCTGGGAAGAGGGGCGTGCGGACGAGGCCCGCGAGCGTTTCTTCAGGCTCTTTCCCCTTTCCAAGGCCATGTTCTACGAGACCAACCCCATACCCGTGAAGACAGCCCTGGCCCTCATGGGGAAGGTCGACGGGGAAATGCGGCTTCCACTCTCGCCCATGGCGCCGGTCAATGTGGAGAGACTCAAGAAGGATCTCCAGGGATACGGGATTCTTTGACAGGGATTTCTAAGTGCGGCATACCCGCAACTGAAACTGGAAAATAAAAACACTATATCCCGCTAAGACGCCGAGAGCCCCAGGGAAACGGCGGATAGTATTGTGAAGCGCTCCAGAATGGAGGGCGCCTTTTCGGAGATACAAACATGACACGAGTGATTGTTGCAGGGGCCGGGGGTCGCATGGGCCGCCGCATTATATACACGGTCCGGGAAAACCCGGACATAACCCTCACAGGGGCCTTTGAGCATGCCGATCATCCCTGTGTGGGTCTGGATGCAGGGGAGCTCGTAGGGGTGGGCGCTCTTGGTGTGCCTGTTGCAGGCTCAGTGGAGGATGTTGATCCTCAGGGGGACGTGCTGATCGACTTCACCTCCCCCGAGGCCACCCTGGCGAACGTGCGGACGGCGGCCGCCAGGGACTGGTCCCTGGTGATAGGGACCACCGGGATCACAGGCGAACTCCTGAACGAACTCAAAGGGCCGGCCTCAGGTCTGCGTTGTGTCATGGCGCCCAACATGAGCGTGGGCATGAACCTCATGTTCCGCATTGCCGCGGAGATGGCGCGTGTCCTGGGCGATGACTATGACATGGAAATCCTGGAGACCCATCACCGCTTCAAGAAGGACGCGCCGAGCGGAACCGCCCTGCACCTGGCACGGCTCCTGGCCGAGGCCGTCGGCCGCGAACTGGACAAGACGGCGGTGTACGAGCGAAAAGGCATTATCGGGGAGCGAGGCCGGGATGAGATAGGGATCCAGACCTGGCGGGCCGGCGATATCACGGGGGAGCACACGGTGATGTTCGGGGGCATAGGCGAACGCCTCGAGCTGATCCACCGGGCTCACAACCGGGACAACTTCGCCAGGGGTGCGATCCGGGCGGCAAGGTGGGTTGTGGAACAACCCGTGGGGTTCTATGACATGCAGGATGTGCTGGGACTGAAGTAAGGTAAGGGGCGAATGAAAAAAATATTTTCACCACGAAGAACACGAAGAGCACGAAGAAGAAATTTTCATTTTGTCTGCTCGTCTTCGTGAACTTCGTGCTCTTCGTGGTGAGTCCGGCAGGACGTAATTCCAGCTACAAAGTTGAGATATCGGAAACGAGGAACATTCATATGCGATTCGAGAAAGCGGACCGGCTCAAAAAACTGCCCCCCTATCTCTTCAAGGAGATCGACAGGAAAAAGGCGGAAGTAAAGGCGCGCGGGGTGGACATCATCGACCTGGGCGTTGGAGACCCTGATCTCCCGACACCGCCTCATATCATAGAGGCACTTAAGTCAGGGGCCGAGGACCCGGCAAACCACCGCTATCCTTCCTACTCGGGAATGAACACCTTCAAGGACGTCGTGGCCGATTGGTACGAAAGGCGCTTCAACGTCTCACTGGACCCGGCCGCTGAGGTGGTGTCCCTGATCGGCAGCAAGGAGGGACTGGCCCACCTGCCCCTGGCCTTTGTGAACCCGGGTGACGTGGCCCTGGTGCCCACGCCTGCCTATCCCGTGTACAGCACGGCCACCCTTTTTGCAGGGGGAGAGCCGGTTTACATGCCCCTATTCAAAGAGAACGGCTTTCTTCCGGACCTGGAATCAATCCCCGAGGACACGGCGGCCAGGGCCCGGCTCCTCTTCATCAACTACCCGAACAATCCCACCGCGGCGGTGGCCGAGGTGCCCTTTTTCGACAGGGTGGCGGCTTATGCAAGGGAGCACGACATAATCGTCTGCCACGACGCCGCCTATACGGAAATGGCATTTGACGGCTTTCGGCCGCCGAGTTTTCTTCAGGCCGAGGGGGCCCGGGAGGTTGGGATCGAGTTTCACTCGCTTTCCAAGACATACAACATGACGGGCTGGCGCATCGGTTTTGCGGTCGGGAACCGGGAGGTGGTGGAAGGCCTGGGGGTCGTCAAGAGCAACGTTGATTCCGGCGTTTTTCAGGCGGTTCAGATGGCGGGGATCGAGGCGCTGCGGGGAGACCAGACCTGCGTGGAGGATATGATGCGGGTCTACGCCGAAAGGCGGGACGTCATGGTCGCAGGCCTGAGGGAGGCCGGGTTTCATGTCGAGCCTTGCAGGGCGACATTCTACCTCTGGGTGCGTGTGCCTGAAGGCTGGACCTCGGCGGGCATCACTGCCAGGTTCCTGGAGAGCGGCGTGGTGGTCACACCGGGTAACGGTTTCGGGGAGCCCGGGGAAGGGTATTTCCGAATCGCGCTTACCCAGACGCGCGACCGCATGGAGGAAGCGGTGGATCGCATCAAGGCGGTTTCCCTCTAAGGAGGCTAGCAAAAATAACTTGAACATCTTGCATCTCATCTTCAGGCCATCTTCGGCTGCGGCTCAATCGCAAAATCCTCGACGTAGTCCAGCTACGCCTGCGGTTTTGCTCAATCGCCGCAGCCAAATATGACCCAAATCTGAGCGCAATTTTGTCCAATTTATTTCTGCTAGCCTCCTAAGCAGGCAGAGGCTCGCGAATGACCACGAGGTCCTACATCGGCATAGGTTCCAACCTGGGCGAGCCGCAGGTCCACTGTCAGGATGCTGTTCACCGCCTGGGAGGACTTCCTGAAAGCCGTGTTACGGCCCTGTCCCCCTGGTACCTGAGCCGGCCGGTCGGGGTCGTTGATCAGGGTTGGTTCGTGAACGGGGTGGCTCGGCTGGAAACACGGCTGACCGCCGGGGAGTTGCTTCAAGCCATTCTTGGAATCGAAGCGGACATGGGCCGGGTTCGAAAACAGCGCTGGGAGGCCAGGATTATCGATCTCGACCTCCTTCTTTACGGGACCGGGCACATATGCGAGGAGGACCTTACAGTCCCACATCCCAGGCTGCACCTGCGGCGGTTTGTGCTGGTTCCATTAAAAGACCTGGACCCGGTACTGATACACCCGGTCCTGGGCCGTGCAATCGGGGAGCTCCTGGAAGGCCTGGATGCTGAAGGCCAGGACCTCATCCCTTTGAAAGCGGGGTTGATATGCGGATCCTGATCATTGCCTTTCTGATTTATCTTCTGTACCGTCTGGTCCGCGGTGTGACGTGGCTGAAAGGGCCTCGCGGCCCTGAAGTTCGGGACGGGAAGGGAGAGGTGATCGATGAAATGGTGCAGGACCCCAACTGTGGGACTTACGTGCCCAGGAGTGATGCAGTGAGGCGGCGTTTTCATGGAGAGGATCTCTATTTCTGCAGCGACGCCTGTGCGAATGAGTACAAGGGAAAGGACAGGGACAAGTCCTGATACGGAACGCAGGAAGGCGGAATGGTTTTTTTAACGGCCGGGACTTATTGAATTGTCAAAGAAGACATGAAATGGTAATAATGATAATGTAAGGAGAAAGGGTGCGGCTATGAAATTTTTCATCGACACGGCGAACATCGACGAGATCAAGAAAGCCAACGACCTGGGGCTGCTCGACGGGGTGACCACCAACCCAAGCCTGGTGGCCAGGGAGGGGCGTGATTTTCAGGAGCTCATCAAGGAGATCTGCGACATGGTGGACGGCCCCGTAAGCGCCGAGGTGGTGAGCACAGATACACAGGGTATGCTTGAGGAGGCTAGAGAACTCAGTACCATCGCAGACAACATAGTGGTGAAGATCCCCCTGATAGCCGATGGGCTGAAGGCGGTGAAAGTCCTGTCAGAGGAAGGTATTCAGACGAACGTGACCCTCTGTTTTTCTCCGATTCAGGCCCTTATGGCGGCCAAGGCGGGCGCTTCCTACATCAGCCCTTTTGTAGGCCGTCTGGATGACCTGAGCCAGGTCGGCATGGAGCTGGTGGAGCAGATCGCCTCCATCTATGAGAACTACGCCTATGACACGGAGATCATAGTGGCCAGCGTGCGGAACCCCCTGCACGTGCTTGACGCCGCACTGATGGGTGCGGACATCGCCACTATTCCCTACAAGGTGATGGAGCAGCTCATCAAGCACCCGATGACCTCCATCGGGCTGGAAAAGTTTCTCGCTGACTGGAAAAAGATGGGGTGATTATGGGAGGCACAATAAGGTCAACCGGACTTCTTGCGCTGTTCATGTTATCGGCCTTTTTATGGGGTGTCCATCCGGCCGTTGCCGACATATACCGTTTCCAGGATGAGAACGGGGTGTGGCGCTATACGAACATCAAGAACGACTCCCGGTACCGTCTCTTCATCAAGTCGCGGGAGGAGAAGGCCATTGAGTACATTGATAAGTACAGTTCGATCATCGAACAGGCATCGAACATGTTCAATGTGGATTCATCCCTGATCAAGGCCGTGATCAAGGCCGAATCAGCCTTTAATCACCGCGCGGTTTCCCACAAGGGCGCCCAGGGCCTCATGCAACTCATGCCGGCCACAGCCGATTTGATGCGGGTAAATGACCCGTTCGACCCCACTGAGAACATCTTCGGGGGGACGAAGTATCTCAGCGGACTCCTTGACCGCTTCGGCCACAACATGGAACTGGCGGTCGCGGCCTATAACGCCGGCCCCGAGGCGGTAGTGAGAAACAATGGGATCCCTCCCTATCAGGAAACCCGGATCTTTGTCCGTCGCGTAATCCGTTATTACAACGGATACCTGAGCCAGAAGTGAGGGCGCAGGATTTTCTGTTGACAAACAATAGACAGGCAATACAATGCTATTGTGTCGAAGCGGGAATAGCTCAGCTGGTAGAGCCTCACGTTGCCAACGTGATTGTCGCGGGTTCGAGTCCCGTTTCCCGCT
Organism: Desulfatiglandales bacterium; assembly: GCA_041685835.1. Classification (GTDB taxonomy): domain Bacteria; phylum Desulfobacterota; class DSM-4660; order Desulfatiglandales; family HGW-15; genus JAIPEI01. The sequence continues at coordinate 7,537 of JAWLEX010000004.1, read as the reverse complement.
CCACTCGCCCATTCAAGGTTAACTCCTCATATTCATACCGGGGTTAACCTTATTTCAACTCAGCGGGCGGCATAGCCAAGTGGCTAAGGCAGCGGTCTGCAAAACCGTTATTCACCGGTTCGAATCCGGTTGCCGCCTCCAGTACAGCACTAAGGGCCTTCAGGGATCTCAGCCCCCTGAAGGCCTTTTTCATTCTTTGCCTTTCGATTTACCCGGACAAGGCCGCTCACGGGACTCCTCCGGGCCGGGCATTGTGCTCAGACTCCGCTCCGGAGGAAAAGCTTGACAGATATCTGAATAATGGCGCATGGTTATGACTTGCAGGCGTGGCAGCCGTTGAAGCCTTTCATGTTTGAGGAAGGATACGCATGGAAACAATGGATGACATTAGGAAAAGCTACCAGTTTTCAGGGGAGGATGAAAAGAACCTGCCAAGGCTGGCCGGGATCCTTATCCCCCTGTCGGACGAGCTGGCCCGGGATTTCTACGAGTACCTGATGGCGGATCCTCGGACTGCGTCCTATTTCCCCAATTCCAATGCAGTTAAACGGCGTCACGAAACCACCAGGGAGTGGCTTCGTCTCATACTGACCGGCCCATATGACCGCCGGCTGCTGATTCGCCTGGCGAGGATCGGAGAGGTGCATGTAAAGATCGGCCTTGCAGGGCACCATGTGAATGCCGCCATGAACTTTATCAGGAGCTACTGCGTCCGTCACGTGATCGCGGCCGTACCTGAACGAACCATGCAGGAGGACCTTCTCGAGACCCTGAACAAGGTCCTGGACATCAGCCTGGACGTAATGACCGGGTCTTACCGGGAGGCGGAACTCAAGAAGGTCTTTCTGTCCTACCGCGTGGAGTCCGCGCTGATCCAGTGGTCCGAGCGGTTCGTGCAGGGGCTCAATCTGGTCCTCACTATCGGCCTCGTGATCATGGCCGTCGGCCTTGCCAGCCTTTTCGCCTCCGACGTGTTTTACGCGTTCACCGGAGATCTGGAAAGAGGCGTGATCAAGGCCCTGGGATCGCTCCTGATCCTTTGGATGCTCATCGAGCTGCTTCACACCGAGGTAAAACACCTGCGGGGTGGCAAGTTCCGTGTGGTTGTCTTCGTGGAACTGGCCCTGGCGGCGTTCATTCGAAAGATCTTCGTTGCGAGCTTCGACAAGCAGGATCCCGTCACCTTCGGCCTCCTGCTCGGGGCGCTCTTAATCCTTGGGCTGGTTTTCTTCCTTGTGGGGCGTACTGAGGGCAGGGCGTGACACTGCCGGCCCGGGGCTGTTTAAGGCCTTGCCCGGGCAGCCGGCGGTGTTGGCGGTGCTCATCAGGAGGTCCACTCGGTGAGGACCCGGTCCATCATGCCTGATATGTCTTGTTCCTCCTTCATGGCCTTTGTGATGCGGTTGAACCCCTTGATGTCGCCCAGCATGATACAGCCGATTATCCGGTTGCCGTCGAACACGACCTTCTTGTAGACTTTGCCGGTCTTAAGTGTTCGGGATTCATGCCTGCCCTCGGCGTCGATCTCCCCTGCGGAGGCCAGGTCGATGCCTGCCACCTTGAGGTTGTTGGCCATGGTGGTGCCCTCATAGGTCAAGTCTCCACCCGCCATGTTGGCCCCGGCGATCCTGCCTTGTTCCATTGCCGCGGGCCATATCCCGTAAGGCATGCCGTTCCACTCCACCAGGTCCCCTGCTGCAAAGATTTCAGGCCTGCCCGTCCGGAGGCGCTCGTTGACCTTCACGCCTTTGTCGGTTTCCAGGCCAAGGGCATCAGCGAGTTCCAGGTTGGGGCGCACACCGGCCGAGACAAGGACCATGCCTGCGTCCAGTAGTTCCCCTCCTTCCAGCCTGATGCCGGCTGCGGAATCAGCCCCGGTTATCTCTTCGGTCTTGGCCCCCAGCCGGAAGGCGAAGCCCATTTCCTCCAGGATCGCCTGAAGACGGGAGGCGCCTTCGTCGTCGAGCTGCCGGGGAAGGAGCCTGGGGAAGAACTCCACCACGGTGACTCCTTTGTCAAGCTTTCTGAGGGCATGGCCGGCCTCGAGACCCAAGAGACCTCCGCCTATGAGCACCACGTCTCCGGGCTTAGATGCATGCCCCTTGATGGCCCTTGCATCACCAACGTTGCGAAGGGTGAAGACACCGTTCTTGTCCGACCCCTTTATGGGCGGGACAAAGGAGTGGCTGCCCGTTGCCAGTAAGAGCTTGTCGTAGGGATAGGTCCTGCCTCCCTCGGACACCAGGGTGCTCTTGGCCGCATCACCGGTAGTGATAGGGGTGTTCAGCTCGAGCCGGATCCGTTGTTTCTGATACCAGTCCCTGCTTTTCGCCAGAAGGTCTTCCTCGGTCTTTTCGCCGGATATGAATTCGTTCAACTGAATGCGCCAGTAAAAGGGGAGATCTTCATCGGTGATCATGGTGATATCGCCGTCACTATCCTGCTTGCGGATCTGCTCGGCAGCCGTGGTTCCGGCAACACCGTTTCCCGCTATGAGGTACTCGGTCATGGGATGGCTCCTTTCTCATGTTTTCAGACTATGAGGATTTGCTTATATCTGAGCGAATTATAACCTATTTCGGCTTGTGTGTCATGGGAGGACTAGTTATTCGGCAGGTAAATGCTTAAGATTCATATAAAAAAGGTAAGATGGACGGTCACTGTCTGGACGTTTCATCCAGGTATTGCTGGAGTTGCCTCTGGGTCATTCGTGCCAACTCACTGAAGTAGGTCCTATATCCCATGGTCTGTGTATCTGTGATTACCCGGCCGGTTTTCGTGTCGATGATGGAGAAAGCGACTATTGGATCATATACCTTTTGGGTGACTTGTAGCATGAGAACGAGATCCACGCCCAGCCTGCGCCCGATGGCGGCTGCAGCCTCGATGTTGAGAGTGGTTTTCGAGAACACGCCCTTTTTAATCCACAGGCTGTCGTCCTCCCCGGGGGAAAGGGAGACGGTATGGAGGTCCCCGGAGGCGGTTTCTTCCGAGGAGTAGGTAGAGTGGGTCAGAAGGAACTCCCGGTTTTCAGAAAGCTCCTTTACAATTACATCGAAGCTGAATTCGAAATTTATGCCAGTGGCGGAGTGATAGTCGAAGCGCCATGGCAGCACGGCCACGGTGACCTCGCCTGTGGTGGGCCTTGGCCGGGGAAGGGTGTCCGCCTTGGGAATAGATGTGACCTGGGTGGGCGGTTCGGCCCTGGGGGCCGGAGTCACGATACGGGCCTTTTTTTCCTCCACCCGCTTTCGCTCGGCCTCGATGGCCATGAGCTGCTTTTCTTTTTCAAGGGCCAGCCGTTCGGCCTCCAGGGTCTTCCGCTCCTTCAGGAGCCTGCGCTCTTCTTCCAGTTGCCTGCGTTCGGCCTCCAGGAACCTCCTTTCCGCTTCCAGTCGTTCCCACTCCTCGCCTTCCCCCCGGGGCTGCGCTTCCCTCTGCTGCCGCTCACGGGCCTCTTCTTCCGCGGCAAGGGCCGCCTTGCGCTCCTTGAGACCCAGGTTTTTGAGCACAAACTGGCCGTCCTCGTCCATGGGGGTCTTTAGCCGTCCCACGTTAGGACGCTGCCCGCCGATCTGGGTCACGGGTTCCCAGACCCGGGTGTGAAACAGGTTCTCCAGGTCCACCACCTCCCGGTCGTTTTCCCGAAGCGCCTTGATCAGGTAAAAGGCGAAAAGGCTGTGGCCGTCTCTGCCTCCGTCGGCCACCGGCTCGAGTCCGCCCGAGGTGATCACCTGCCGGGAGCGTTTCGAGGCCGCCTCGGCCAGTTTTTCCAGGTAGGCGCTGCCCTCAATTTTCAGAAGCGACGGGCCGCCTCGAAGGAGGGTCCCGCTGTAACAGGAGTCAGCGATCACCACCACGTTCTTGGCGCGGACCTTTTCCGAACCCAGGATGCCTTTGATGGTCGCCTGGGAGATCCAGGTGCCCGGGTCCTTGAGCCGCCCTTCCACCGGGATCCAGTAGCCGTCGCCTGTGAGGTCGTCGAGCTGGCCGTGACCGGCGAAATAGATGAGGAGGTTGTCGTGCTCCCCGAGGTTCAATGCCAATTTTCGAAGGTCGCTTATGATTTGAAGACGGGAGGCTTCTTCGTCGGTGCGAAGCAAGACGTTCTTTTCATCGAACCCGTAATATTTGACAAGGGTCTTGCGGAGTTCGACAGCGTCCTTGACTGCGGTCTGAAGTTGATTCCATTCATGGTACTTGTTGATTCCGACGATCAGGGCATGATAGTCGCCCAGGGCCTGTTCGATGCCCGAGAGCTGATCGGTTAGTACAAGGCCCCGCTGCGTGGAGGCCGTCGAAATCCCCAGGGAGAGGAGCATCAAGACCGAAAGACAGAAGCCGGTGGCCATGGCTTTACGCTTCATTTCTTCGTCCTGGCTGATTGAGAGAGGAAGAATCTTTTCGGGATCCTGGCCTGACAGACTAGCGGGATCTCGGGGGATTGTCAATATCTCCCTTGGGTTACCTCTCTTGGGTTACCTCCCTTGTTTTTCGGAATGGTCCTTGATCTTGACTCACGGCGGCCGCTTCGATATTCTCAAAATACCCCCGTTGGGCGCCTAGGATACTATGATTATGCAACAGTAGATTCCATGTTTGAAATGACCATCCCTGGAGAAAACGAGGCACTCCTTGCAGGCCTTGAAGGTGCATCAGCCATCGAAAAAAAGGAAGACGGCTGAATCCCCCCGGCCTCCCTGACCTCGGGTCTCAGGGATCATCCGGAAAACCACACCCCGAACAGTCGCCGGTCAATCCTTTGACTCCGGGGGCTGCAATGAAACCTGCAAAGCGAAGTTCATGACATGAGAATTCACATCTCACGTCGCTGGGTCATCTTTTTCATCACCTGCCTTCTCTTTGTTCTGTCCCAGTTCTACCGGGCTTCGGTGGCCGTGATATCGCCCAACCTGATCGCGGACCTGAACCTCGACACCAGGGGGTTGAGCCTGCTTTCGGCCGCGTTCTTCTATGCGTTTGCCGTCATGCAGATCCCCGTGGGGCTCTACCTGGACAGTATCGGCCCTCGGATAGCCATGACCGTCCTGACCCTGGTAGCGGTGGCCGGAGCTCTTTTATTTGCCCTGGGTGAGAGCCTGGCGGCCCTGGTCACCGGCAGGGCCTTGCTTGGTATCGGCATGGCCTGCAACCTGATGGGCACGCTCAAGTTGATAACCCTCTGGTTCGGGCCGCTACGGTTCGCAACTCTCTCCGCCCTGGTGATCGCCGTGGGCACGGCCGGAAACATCGCCGCCGCCACCCCGCTTGTGCTCATGGTACAGGCTGTGGGTTGGCGGATGACCTTCGTAATTCTTGCCGGGATAAATTTGCTTTTTGCCCTTCTCTGCTTCACGGTGGTCCGGGATCGGCCGGAAACCTTGCCCGGAGGCACCTCCGTGGCTGAGGTCTCGGCGCGGCCGGGAGAAGTCTTTGCCGGTGTAAAGGCCCTTTTCAGGGAGAAGGACTACTGGATAATTTCCCTGGGGACCTTCTGCCGGTATGGGATCTATGCTGCGGTCCAGGCGTTGTGGGCCGGGCCGTACCTGATGGAGGTCATCGGGGTGTCTCAGGTCTCAGCCGGAAACCTCCTTTTTCTGATGAGCATCGGTCTGATTGCCGGGAGTCCCTTCTCCGGATGGTTATCCGACGCCTGGATTCGGTCCCGGAAGCCTGTGGTGGTGGGTGGGCTCTTGGGGATGTTTTTAGTCCTGGGGCTCCTTGCTCGGCTGGAGACCGGAAGCGGCTGCTTCACGCTGGGGGTGCTCTTTTTCGGTTTCGGGTTCTTCAGCAGTGGAGGGCAGGTCATGTATGCCCATATCAAGGAGCGTATGCCTATCGAGCGGGCCGGCACGGCCATGACCGGCATCAATTTCTTTACCATGACCGGAGGGGCGGTCTTTCTCCAGGGGCTGGGCAACCTGATGGAACGGCTTCACCCGGGAGCATCCCTGGGGCCTGCCGCGTTCAGGGCCTCGTTCCTGTTTTGTGCGGGATGTCTGGCCGTGACCGCGCTTCTCTACCTGATGACCAAAGAGACTCTGGGGCGAAACTCGCGCCGGCCTTCATGCAGGGCATAGAATGCAGTGGATGGGAACTTGACCAAAAGGACGCCGTACAGTACTCCCTCACTCGATAAGTGAAGTTCGGATACGAAGTTGCGGTAGGATCGACGGGTTCACCCCCGGGAAGAGAAGACACATGGCCCTTTCAATTTTAGATGTCTACAAGCGCGTGTTGCCCAAGACGAACTGCGGGGACTGCGGCTATCCCAGTTGCATGGCGTTCGCCGGTATGGTGGTCTCCGAGCGGGTGCCTCTTAAGGACTGCCCTCATATAGATGCCGAGACCCTGGCGTGGGCGCAGAAGGAGTTGGACGAGCAGTACGCGGCCGGCAAGTGGACCCGGAAGGACATGGCTGCGGACGCCCTTCAGTGGGCTCGTGAGCGGGCGGCGTCAATGCGGATCGCCGATCTTCCGGAACGGATCGGCGGCCGTCTCGTTCCAGGCGGGGAAGGCGACGTGCTGGAGCTTCCCTATTTCCGGGACACGCTGCGAGTCACCCCTGAGTGCATAGAAAAGGTTGGAGGCGAACCCCTGACCCGATGGGAGCGGGTATTTCTCTACAATCACATGGCCCAGGGCGGCAGCCGGGAGCCCACAGGTGTGTGGAAGGGCCTGGTTGAGTTGCCCAACACCGTTTCCAAGGTGAAGTCCATGAAGAGCCATGTGGAAGAGCCGTTGATTCAGCGGTTCCAGGGGCGTCCCGGGGAACTCCTCGGGGCGGGCGAGGCCTTGGGGGGCGAGGACTTGACCAGGCAGGGGGTTGAAGCTGATGTGGCGTTGCTCTTTCATCCCCTGCCGCGCGTTCCGGTCATGCTTATTTTCTGGGACGATGACCCGAACGAAGGCTACGGGGCCCGGGTGAAGCTCCTTTTCGATGAAACCATTGTGGAACACCTGGACACTGAGTCGATCATGTTTCTGAGCGAACGGATCAGGCAGCTTCTCTGTCGGGATGAGGATTGACCACCTAACCCGGTTTCAGGCCTTGCCTGGCTCAGGTTCAGAGGGGACTGTTCCACCGGAGGCGTTGAGGGCCTTTTGGACGCACACCTTCACATCCTGGCCTACCGGAGTCTCATCGAGAATCTCACCGCCGTTGTGGGCTACGACCTTGTGGATGCGCTCCAGTTTGTCCGATTCTACAAGGAATGTGAAAGGCTTTCCCGACGGCAGCATGCGGAGACATAAACTTACGTCCAGAAAGGCCTTTCAGCAGTCTCCCCGATAGTCAAAGATCTTTTCCTCGATCATAATATAAGCCTCCTGTCAGTTCCACCAATGGTTTGGCTTCACGCCGATTAGCCCTCAGTCGCTGAATTGCAGAAGTCTCTTTGCTCACCAGGACGTCCCGACTTCTTTCCACATCATTATATAGGATAGTTTCCATCCAGAAATGGTCTTTTTTGCCAATCTCGGCGTCAATCTGCGAGGTTGCTTGTGCGGCGTACTTCAGTACGCCTCCGCGCAACCT
>JAWLEX010000199.1:0-3542 GCA_041685835.1 Desulfatiglandales bacterium | reverse complement strand
CCTTCTCCATACTTTGTAGGGTATAACCAGTATGCGTTTCAGGCCCAGGCCGTTATCAAGACCGCGGAAACGGACGCAGAATTCCGCCCGGACTTCGAGGCACTGGAAACGGCCGTTACGGACAAGACCCGGGCCGTGCTCATCAACTCACCCAACAATCCCACGGGCGTGGTATACACGGCGGAGGAGTTGAAGCGGCTGGGCGATCTGCTGGAGCGGGCCGGCCGGAAGTTCGGAAGGCGCATATATCTTATCTCGGACGAACCCTACAGGAAAATCGCCTATGATGTGGACGTTCCGTCCGTATTCCAGGCCTATCCTCATTCCATCCTGGTCACTTCCTATTCCAAGGAGCTGTCACTCGCGGGAGAGCGTATCGGTTATCTCGCCGTCAACCCGGAAGCCGAGGATGCGGACAGCGTCGTAGCGGCGGCCGCGGTCTCGAACACCATGCTCTATGTCAACGCGCCCAGCCTGTTCCAATTGGCCATCGCCCGGGTAATGGGGCTCACCGTGGATGTGTCCATTTATCGAAGACGCCGCGATGCGCTTTGCGATGGTCTGAGAAAGGCGGGCTATGACTTTGTGAAGCCTGAAGGGGCGTTTTACCTGTTTCCGAAGACCCCCATTGCCGACGATGTGGAATTCTGCCGATACCTGATGGATGAACTCATCCTCGCCGTGCCCGGAAGCGCGTTCGGAAGAGGGGGATATTTCCGCATTTCCTACGCAGTACCGGACCGGGCAATATCGGGGGCCATGGAAGGTTTTAAAAGGGCCATGGACAGGGCGTCCTGAGCCCGCCCCGGCGGGGCGAAATCCGGGAAAAGGAAAACGGTGATGAGGAGGAACCAGTGCCAAGTGACGGATTCGGCCGAGATCCGGCGCGTTCTCGAATCCACGAACATCGGCCGGATGGCTACGATCGGGGCGGACGGCTACCCCTATGTCACACCCGTCAACTTTGTCTTTTTCCGGGGTTGCATCTATTTTCACTGCGCTTTGAAAGGGGAAAAGCTGGACAATATTCAAAGGGATTCACGGGTCTGTTTCGAGGTGGACGTGCCTCTCGCCTACCTGGACATGGGTTTTGACCCGAGCCGTCCCACCTGCCATCTGCACCAGTTCTACCATTGCATCATTATTCGGGGGACCGCCTCGCTGGTGGAGGACGTTTCCCTGAAACTGGATGCACTTAACGCGCTCATCCGCAAGCACGAACCGGCCACAACCTTTGTTCCGGTGGCGGAAGAGACCCCTCAGGTGAAAGCTTGCGAAGTGGTTGAGATCCAGCCTGAAATCATTACGGCCAAGAGCGACCTTGCCCAGGGTAAGGGAGAGGAGGTCCGAATGCGGATAGCCCGATACTTCGCCGATCGCGGCCTTCCCGGCGACACTGAGACCGTAGAGGCCATGGGTGTACTGCCAGAGTAAAATCCTGCGGGTCCGGGCGGCTGATATGCCTCTAAAGGGACCCCGCAAAGCAGTTTTCCACCCTTTTGGCCGCTTTTTTTCTGTATTGACATCTTGTGATTACTCGTGCAGGCTCCAGAAGCAGGCTGGGCCGGTTACCGTGCATCGGCCCAGGGCGCGCCGATTGATCTTCACTCCTTCAAGGGGGGTGCTCGTGCAGGCTCGAATCCGCCCCGAATATAGGGGCCCTTAATCTGAGGGTTCTTTCTTGAAGCATAACAGCCAGAATAAAGCGCCGGCAGCCTTTCTAATTCCCGTTCCGGTAGAGACCTTTACCCACCCCGTTAAACTGGAGCACGCCGAAACCACCATCGGCCGGGATACCTCCAACCATATTCGCCTGGCCCACGGCACGGTCTCCCGTTCGCACGCGATGATTTCCAGGGACGGCGACCAGTACATTCTGACCGACCTCCTGTCCCGCAACGGCACGTTTGTAAACCGGTCGCGAACTCAGCGGGCGGTTCTCCGCTCCGGTGACATGATCCATTTCGGCAACCGGGGCTTTGTGTTCAAGCTGGAAGCCCCGGAATACACTTCCAAGGCGATCCCGAGGCCCGTTTCCCTGCCGGAGACGGTTTCTATTACCGAGAGTGAGGATGTCGGCCCCGCCGAGCTGGTGGCCCGGGAGGCCCACATGGCGGTCCACACCTTTCTCCGGATCTCCGACGCCGAGCCCGGCGATCGGGATGATTCTTCAACCGTTTTCCGTGAGCGGCTCTCCCTTCTTTACAGTCTGAGCGAACAGGTACGCTCCAGCAGGGAGTCCGGCGACATCCTTAACCGGGGTCTCGACCTGATCTTCAAGGCCGTCCCGGCCGCTGAGCGCGCAGTCGGCCTCCTCAGGGCGGAGGGGATATCAGGGCCTCTCCAGGTACGGGCAGTCAGGTTCCGTGAAGACGCAAAGGACAATGGACCTATTCCTGTCAGCCGGACGGTCCTGGACCGGGTGACGGCCGAAAGAGTGGCGGTTGTCAGCCGGAATGCACTGGATGACTCGCGGTTCGAGGCTTCGGAATCCATCAGGGTGCACAACCTCAAATCGATTATCTGTGTTCCCATGATGAACGACCGGCAGGTCATAGGCGCAATTCATCTGGATACGAGCGACTACTTGAATCCATTGACTGCAGCCGATATGGAATTCGTGGCGGCGGTGGCGAACGAAATGGCCGTCTGGATCGAAAACAACCGCCTTCAGCTCAATGTCATTCGAAACGAGCGCATGGCGGCGGTCGGCATGACTGTGACCAATGTCGCACACAACCTGAAGAACCTGCTTCACATGAGCATGAACGCCGTCGAGTTGATGAACCAGCAGCTCGATGATTTTGAGGACGAGAAGATCCACAATCGATGGCGTCTTGTCCGGCAGTGTATCGAACGAATGAACAGGCTTGCGGCGGACATGCTCGAATTCGCCCGGATCGAGCCTTCGAGGCGCACGTGGATCGACGTAAACGCCCTGCTCTATGACAACCGGATGTTTTTTGAAAGGCCTTTAAAAGGGAGCGGAAGCCGGCTGGAGTGGGATCTGGCCCAGGGCCTTCCCGAGTGCCAGCTCGATGCGGGCCAACTCCAGCGGGCCGTTATCAACCTTCTGATCAATGCAGAAGACGCCCTTAAAGGAGTCCCGGACGGCAGAATCGTGATTTCTACTTCCATGGACGATAAACAGCGGCTGAACATTCGGGTTTCGGACAACGGTTGCGGAATTCCGCCGGAAGGGCTGGACAAGATCTTTCAGTTGTTCTACACGACCAAGGGGTCATACGGCAGCGGTCTGGGGCTGCCCATGGTCCAGAAGTTCGTTAAGGGAGCAGGGGGAAAGATCGAAGTGGAGTCCCGGCCGGGAGAAGGCACCACCTTCCACCTGATTTTCCCGCAGGCCGTCGAAGAGCAGGATCGTCGTGTCATGCATATCCACTAATGCGGGCCTTTGCCCGCAACCCGAAGTCAAGGAGCACTGGCACTAAGGAGGCTAGCAAAAATAACTTGAACATCTTGCATCTCATCTTCAGGCCATCTTCGGCTGCGGCTCAATCGCAAAATCCTCGACGTAGTCCAGC
>JAWLEX010000198.1:0-3564 GCA_041685835.1 Desulfatiglandales bacterium | reverse complement strand
ATTTTCCCCCCGGACCCGGCCTTGAAGTCCTTCCATGATCCGTTTCACCGTGGCCAGTCCCAGCCCGGAGCCCTCTGACTTGGTGGTGAAAAAAGGAGTAAAGAGGTTCTCGAGTGCCCTGAGAGTGAATCCGGTCCCTGTGTCCCTCACGATAAGTTCAACCTCGCCGGCAGGCCCTTCAGGTGCGCCTTGGTCGTTTCCAAGGCGTGTTTCCAGGTAGAGTGTCCCACCGCCCGGCATCGCATCCCGGGCGTTCAGGAGTATGTTCCAGATGACCTGCTTGATCTGTTCAGGGTCCGACTCCATGTGTATGGGGTCCTCGAACCGCGTAACCACTCGGATCTTATCGGTTTCCCCGCCTGAATATCGGAAAAGGTCCAGGGAGTCCAGAATCAATTTGTTGAGTTCGAATCGGCGGAATCTCGTCTTCGGGGGCCTGGCGTACTGGAGGAAATTGCTGACCAGATGGTTCAGGCGGTTGACTTCCCTCACAACGATATCCATGAGGCGGCCGGAGACATCGTCATCTTTCAGGTCCATCCCCTCTTTGAGCACCTGAATGGAGCCGCTTATGGAGGCCATGGGATTACGAATCTCGTGGGCGATGCCGGACGCCAGTTCGCCGACCATGGCGAGGCCCTCCACCCGTTGCATCTCCTTCTCGATTCGCCTGATTTCCGTCAAGTCCTGAAAGATCAGAATCCGCCCGACGGCGTTTCCTCCCGGCATACTCAGGGGAGACACGGTTGCCCGAAGGAAAAGCTCTCTGCCGTCCCGATGTCTGTAAGGGATGTCCACTATGACCGGCCGGCCGCCGCGTGGAAGCGCCTTGGGGTCCATGCAATCTTTAAGAAATGGAAGGGGTTCATCGATCTTCCGGCCGTTAACCTCGCTTGCCTGGATTCCGAAGATGACCTCTGCGGCCGGATTAAAGAGAATGATCCGCCTGTCGTCGTCCACTGTTATCAACCCTGACGTCATGCTTTGTACGATACGTTCGTTCAGAATTTCCAGCTTGCTGATGTCCACCTTTTTTGCTTCGAGCTCATCGCGGCTGATTCGCGTCTGCTCGGACAGGTAGCTGCTCAGCATGGCCACAAGATAGAAGGCTGCGGTGTGGGCGAGGATCCGGAAAAGGATGTACGCACCCTGGTCGTCCCCGGACATGCTCACGTGCGCCCCGCAGGGGATGATCACCTGGTAGTAGTGGAGGTCCAGCAGGGTTCCGTAGAGGATACTGCTGCTCGAGGCGACAATGAGTCCTCCGCGACGGTACAGGAGCATGCTCGCGCTGATTATGGCGAGAATGTACAGAAAAGAGAAGAAACTCTCGATGCCGCCGGTCGCGTAAATGAAGGCGGTTACAAGAAGGGTGTCGATCAGGAGCTGTGCATAGGCCAGTCTGCTCAAGTTGCGCATTCGTTTGAGCAGGATTATGTAAATGAAGGTGAGAAAGTAGACCGCCGAGATCAGGACGTAGTGAGAGGTCTGGATGTCTCCGAAATAGGCGCTCGTCTTTTGTGCCTGCAAGAACAGGGAGGCGCCCAGGAGGAGGGATACGATCAGGACCCGGAGGAACATGAGCCGTTGAAGTCGGCTCGAGAGCTCCCGTGGGGGTATTTTCCGGGTCTGTCGGGTCATGCCTGAAACAGAGTCATTCGCCGGCTCCGGCCCAACGCTGATCAAAGGTTCGTGCCTGCTGGAATGCCGGCGACCGGCCTTTCTTGAAAATCCGGGTTTTTCATTCCGCGGCGGTGTGTGCCCTGGAATGAGCCGGGAATGGGTAAGTGCTGCTAGCCGCCCACGGCTCCCGCCATGGAGAAGATGGGCAGGTACATGGCTACGACCAGCCCGCCGATGGAGCCGCCGAGGAAGAGCATGAGAAGGGGTTCCAGCATGGAGGTCAAGGCCGCCACAGCCGCATCCACCTCTTCGTCATAGAAGTCGGCGATTTTTTCGAGCATGGTGTCCAGGGCGCCTGTGGCCTCGCCCACAGAGATCATCTGGACCACCATCCCGGGAAAGACGTTGTTTTCCGAAAGGGGTTCAGCGATGGTCTGGCCTTCCGCGATGCTCGCCCTGACCTCGAAAATGATCTCTTCCAGGATCACATTTCCGCTTGTCCTGGCCACGATTTCCAGGGAGTCCAGGATGGGTACGCCGCTGCTGATCATGGTTCCCAGGGTCCGGGTGAAACGTGCCACGGCGGTCTTCTTGAGCAGGTCGCCGAAGATCGGGAGCCTGAGCAAGAGATCGTCCGTGATTCTGCGTCCCTTTTTGGTCCTACGGAACCTTTTGAAGATAAATGCAATGGCGATAATTCCCAGGATCACCCAGTGAATATTGCCCTTCATGAACTGGCTCATATTCACCACGACCTGGGTGGGCACGGGGAGGGCCTGGCCGAAACTGGAGAACATCTCCTCAAATACCGGGATGACGAAGATGAGGATGACCGCAATAACTATTATGGCGATGGCCATGACCACGATCGGATAGGTCATGGCGCCCTTGATCTGGCTCTTGAGCTTTTCCGCCTTTTCGATAAATGTGGCGAGCCTGCGCATGATGGTGTCGAGGATGCCGCCCACCTCGCCGGCGGCGACCAGGTTCACGAACAGGTCGTCAAAGACCTTGGGGTGCTTTTTCATGGCCTCGGCCAGGGTGGAGCCGCCTTCCACATCCTTTGATATCTGCTTAAGAATGTTCCGGAAAGTCTTGTTTTCGGCCTGTTCGGCCAGAATGCCCAGTCCCTGGACCAGGGGGAGACCCGCATCGATCATGGTGGAGAACTGTCGCGTGAAGATGACAAGGTCCTTCTTGGTCACCTTTGGCTGCAGGAAGGATACGTTTTCGAATAGGTCCTTGGGTTTCGGCTTGAGTTTCTTGACTGTGAGGCTCCGCCGTTTCAACTGGCTCATGGCGATACGTTCATCAGCGGCCTCGAGTTCACCCTTCAGTTTTCTGCCCTTGCGCGTCTCGGCAACCCATGTGTAGACTGGCATGTGAGGACCTCCCGTGACCCGATTTTGTCATCAGTATGCTTTAGCATGCCTCTCAGATTAACTAAGATGCCGTATACTAGTTAACATACGGAGTTGTGTCAAGGATCCTTTGAATTGATTTCCTGGCTGGTTTGCTATCAGATATTTCACCACGAAGACTACGAAAAACACGAAGCAATTAAAAGAAAAACAAAAAATTAAAACCACGAGCAAAACGAACATCACGAATAAGGAGAAACTCGTCGAGCCTTGGGGCTCCAGGCAGGCTTTACAGGCACCGTCACTCACACATCACGCATCGTCTATCGCCGCACTGCGAGGCGGTCCTGCTGTCAGCCTCGGCCGTGACCCGGATATGGCGCCCCGGTACCGGCGGGAGGGAAAGAGCCTGACTTTGATCTTGACAATGAGCGACTCTTCGGTGTTATATCACAGATTCATTTTCCCATAATTTGCCGGCGGACGCTGAAGATCAATAACAAAAGGAGGAAGTAATCGTGAGTGAGATCAATGCCCCCATGGGTGGGAAGGTTATCGAAGTGAAAGTGGGCGTAGGTGA
>JAWLEX010000077.1:0-15653 GCA_041685835.1 Desulfatiglandales bacterium | reverse complement strand
TCGATACCGATAGCGATTTCGATCCCGAAGAAACAAACAGGACGCTCATTCTTCGCGCCAGTGCTCATTGGCTTTGGGTTGCGGGCAAGGGCCCGCCTTGGTTTCCATCCAGAAATGGTCTTTTTTGCCAATCTCGGCGTCAATCTGCGAGGTTGCTTGTGCGGCGTACTTCTGGATGGGCACCAGTTAAGGTCGAAGCTTAAAACCTCCTCCAACCCGAATCCAGCTCCCGCAGCGGAACAGGAGGAACTCGTGGACCGCAGGCAGTTTGTTCGACAAGGAACCGTCGCCCTGCTCTGGGGCCTCGCGGGCTTTTTTGGTCCTCTGCGATCCCGCGCCCTCGGCTGGGCACCTCCCCAGCCCGAACAGAAACCCCGCATTGCCCTGATCATCGATGACATCGGATTCAGCCGCACCCGGGCCCGGGCGTTCCTGGATATCGGGGTGCCCATGACCTATGCAATACTTCCACGCCTGCCGCTTTCCCGCGGCCTGGCCGAGGAGATCCACCAAAAGGGCAGGCAGGTAATGCTCCACCAGCCCATGGAGCCATTTGACGACGGAATAGACCCGGGGCCGGGCGCCGTGTTCGTGAAGGACGCGCCCGACAAGATCACCGCCACCATCAAGGAAAACCTGGCCGAGATTCCCTTTACGGCCGGCATGAACAATCACATGGGGTCCCGGTTTACTTCGTCCCCCGAAAAGATGGCCGAGGCCCTTCCGATCATTCGAGACGAGGGCCTTTTTTTCATAGACAGCCTCACATCCGGCGGGTCCAAGGCGTATCCCACCGCCTGCAGGCTCCACATGCCCGCGGCCTGCCGCAACGTCTTCCTGGACAACGACCGCCGGGAGACCCTGGTGTTTCGCCGGCTGGAACAGCTCCTCGTCCATGCGCAGCGTTACGGACAGGCAATCGGGATCGGCCACCCCTACCCGGAAACATCCAGGGCTGTGGCCCGGTTCGTATCCTCCATCTCTCCGGATGCCGTCGACTTCGTACACGTCTCCGAAATCCTTTGAATTCTAGGGGACGACCTTAAATAATTCAATAACTCTTGAAATGATCGCGCAGATCCAGACCCAAGAGCCGACCGGCCCCTGCCAAATACTAAGGCGGGCTGACGCCCTCAACCCAAAAGAGGTGTAGCCGGCTCCGCCACCAGCCTCGGTGCCGGGTCAAAATCATCAGCGCTATCACCGCCTGCCGCGAAGATTTCTTGATAAGTGTTTTTTGTGACAACCTTTCAGGAGTAACTCACTAAGTATGTCGAATTACGAAGTTCTTATACGGCAAAATCTGAGCGCGGCCTTTAATAACGGCATTGATACCCTTGCCGCGCGTCTTCCTGCCCGGAAAGAGGGAGAAGCCCTTGAGTTTTCCGCCTTTGGGGCGGCCTGCCGGGTTTCGCCCAGTGCCGTTCTCCTGAAAGAGCGGCCTGAAAAGGGACCCCGGGGCCTTGTGGTGTCCATGTACGCCTCGAGCGCTCATCCGGATCCGGTGAAACTGGAGCCCATGGTCTCCTTCCGCGACTTTCAGGGCAGCATGCCCTATCAGGGCGCCTTTGCAGCCAACAGTGAGCGCCCGCTTGTCCCGCATGTCCCCGCCATTCACGCCACAAGTCAGAACATTCTAGAAGTCTTAGGCGCCTCTCACGGAGAACTCCCGCATGACACACCGGGAGATTTCTCCCTGCTCCTCTTTCCCTTGCCGAAAATCGCCCTTTGCTATATCTTTTACCTGCCGGACGACGAGTTCCCGGCTTCCGTCACCTGTCTCTTCTCCAATAACTCCCGGCGCTTTATGTCCCTTGACGGGCTGGCGGACACAGCAGAGTATACGACCAGGAAGCTGCTTGATTTGATCTCCGAGGCTGCAACATGAACGAAAGCGTTGTGGAGTCCATTTCCCTTGAAAACGGCCTCACTCTGGACATCCTGGATGCCGGCCGTGCTGTGGAGGGTGGCTGGTGGCTGGTTCACCTTATCGCACGCATAGAGGTCTTTCTGACGCCGGGGCTTTTGGATTCAGTGCCTGACGGCGACCGTCTTCTGGGCACCCTGAAGCAGGAGTACGGGGAGGCCATAGAGTATCGCACGGATCTCAAGAAGCACTTTGTTTCAGAGAATGATCGGCACCGCGTTTTTCAAGAATTCAAGGATATCATACACAGGGAAAAACGCCCTTACCTGTCACATCCGGACTTTGCCAAGCGTTTTGCACTCTCCCGCATAGCGGAACTCACGCGCGTGACAGGGGGACGTTGTTGAAATACTGCTTTTGTTTCTCAAAAGTCAGTATTTCAACAACGTCCTTTACACAGGAGTGCTATGATTCTGGCAACCAGCAGGCCGTATTTCGCGCCATTCCCCGGATTCTTTGCCAGGGCCGCGCTTGCGGATATATTCGTGATCCTCGACACGGTCCAATTTCCCCGCGGAAGCACATGGATCTCCAGGAACCGGTTCAAAGGGCCGGGAGGGCCTGTCTGGGTGACTGTGCCGGTTTGGAAAAAGGGGCTGGGCCTTCAGCGTATTCGGGACGTACGCATCTGTCATGAGGGCCCGTGGGCTAGGAAGCTCATGGACACCTTATGGCACGGGTACAAAAACGCCCCATGGTTTCATGAACACATGGCTGTCTGGGAACAGGCACTCAAAGAGCCCATCGACCGCCTGGTGGACCTTGACCTGGCCCTGATCCGCCACCTCATGAACGCGCTGGAGATTAAGACACCTATTGTCCTGCTCTCCGAACTGGGCATCGAGGCAACCGGCCACGCTCTCCTCCTGGAGATATGCCGGCGTCTGGGGGAGTCCGTTTACCTGGCACAGGACGCTGCAAGGGCCTATCTTCGACCGGAGCTTTTTCAGGACGCCGGTCTGGAACTAAGGTTCATGAGACAGCCTTCGCCGGTGTACCCGCAGCTTTGGGGTGAGTTTGCGGGAAACCTGTCTGCGTTTGATCTGGTA
The DNA here is from genome assembly GCA_041685835.1 of Desulfatiglandales bacterium. Taxonomy (GTDB): domain Bacteria; phylum Desulfobacterota; class DSM-4660; order Desulfatiglandales; family HGW-15; genus JAIPEI01. Next base: position 12,677 of record JAWLEX010000077.1, on the reverse strand, counting down.
TTCAATTGCGGGCCGAAGTCTGGGGAATACCTTTCTAACGAAGACTGCGCACGGCCCTCACCGCGCTCAAATCACTAATGGGAAAGTCCAAAAAGAACCCCAGGTGGAAGTTGCTTTTCCACGCCCTCTCAACGCCCTTGGTGTCCGCGCTCCAGCAGTACTTCTGTGCGCTGCTGAAGACCGCGGCCACGAAAAGGTCGTCGTTGAGCCACGACCGCTCCATAAGTGACGCGAGTTCCTCTACAGTGGGCAAGCGCCAATCATCATACCCGGCGAATCGTTCCCGGTTGAGTTTCTGGACATACGTGCCGGCCTCGGGCCAGTCCATTACGCTTGGAGAACCACCCTTCTGCCACATGAGCCGGGTCCGGTCGTCGGTCACCGTGCCGTCTCCATTATCCCTGTAGCTGTTGATGAACTCCCCGTTCGGATTGCAGAAATCACCGTTGTAAGTCCAGCAGGTGGCGTAGAAGTCGTTCTCGAGAAGAAGGCTTCTCACGCCCTCCTCGGACAGGTCCTCGGGACGGCTTCGAAGTGAAACCGGCTCGGGGGGCGCCGCCGGAGGCGTGGTTTCCGGCTTGACCTCCTTGGGGGCCGCGTCCGGCAGTGAGGCTGCGGCTGCGGGGTCATCGCTCGACACGATTCGATCCTCGCGCTCCCTCTCTTCAAACTCGAAGTCCATGGCCTTTCGATCCGCCTCGGATGCAGGCGCAGGCCTTGAAGCAGGTGGAGGCTCTTCCGACGAAGCAACCGGTTCTTCAACCTCCACGTCGCTTATGCCAGGGGCCTGCTCCCCGATAACGATCTCCCTGGATTCGGGTTTCTCAGGCTCGGCCCGCAAGGTAACCCTGTCGGCGGGCTCCGGCCTCTCCACCGGAAGGGGTTGTCGGGCTACGGGCGAGGGAGCAGAGGTGGGCCCGGCCGGTTCGGGCCTCTCTGCCTGCGCGGGCGCCTCAACCTGCGGCGGGGCGGGGATATCCTCTGGAACGTCTGGGGGTTTGATCCTTACCGCGGCCAGCACACGCTCGTCCGGGGAGTCCCCTGCACGCGTCAGGGCCAGGGTGGCGACCCGGCGGTCAAAAATGCGAATATAAGGGCTCTGGGGCTTACCGCTCTCCATGGACCATTCATTGAGCTTCTCGTCCACGTATACCCCCAGCTCCATAATGCTGACCACACCGTCGTTATCGCCTCTGACCTCCCGGTCCGCCTCGCCCTGTATTCCAGCGATCAGGGCCGCCCCGAAAACCCCGTACGGGGCCTTTTCGTGATCATGTGAAAAGGCATCCTCTTCAGCCGCATAGAACACGGTCGAGACCCTGTCTCTGAGATAACGGTCCGGGTAGATGCCCTGCAGCGTAGGACCTTTGCTCCGGATCTCCGGACGCGCCGCGTCCAGGAACAGTATCCCCCGCCCCGGCTCACCCGCGGCCAGGAACTGCTGCACGGTCTCCAGGGAGATCGCCGTGCTCGGAATGTCTTGAACCATGGCGTCGGCCGGCAACAGGAATCTTCGGCCGCCCGGATCGGTCACCCCGTGGCCCGAGAAGAAAAACAGGACGAGGTCGTCACGCCCCAGTCGGGACCGAATTTCATCCAGCCCGGCAAGGATATTCTTGCGTGAGGGATAGCCGGGGTCTTTTGAATCATGGTCGTCGGTGAACACCTGGACTCTATCGAACCCGCCGTAGTCCCTTAGGGTTACGGCAAGCTCCCGCGCATCGTTTCGAGCAAAAGGCAGATCCGCCAGGTCCGGGTCTTTATAGTCGCTGATTCCTATACAAACAGCGCACCGCGTGCCGAGCGATTCGAAGGCTTCCGCCGTTGCCGTGGCACCGGGTCCTGAAAAGCCTGCAACGGAGGTGAATAAGGCAAGGAGACCCGCCAAAAGACACAAGAACAGTACTCTCATCCATTTCTCCTAAAAAATCTCTAAAGGGAAAACCGTCTCGAAAATCTACCCGCAAATCCCTTCCCTGTCAATGGCCTTACAAGGGGGTACCAGGGATGATTTGCCCTCGTTCTTTCCTGCCCTCAAATCCAAAGTCTTCATCGGGAGCAATCAGTAAGCAGGAAAATCCGAATCGAAACCGGGATCGCCATCGAAATCAAAACTCCATGACGGTTTCCGATTTTCGATGCTGACGCCGATTTCGACAGCCATAAGGGCAAATCCCAGCCCGTCGGCTCAGGAGACGTCTGATCGGCAACAAAACCATCTCCGGAGGGAAACGGGGCTAGCCTTTGAATGAGTAGTAGGGATGATCATCGTCCTTGTCGTATACCCCCTCATAGTACTTGATGAGGGCCAGTTCCCCGCGTTCTTCGACGAGCCTCTTTCTCGGAAGGAACTCCCTCGTGAGCGGGAGAGTTTCGATCTCGATGTTGCAGTCGGGAGCCCGATCCTTCGTGGAATCCTTTGGAAATGGTACACCCTGATGCGGGTCGCGTGTCGCATTCATTTATAATCCTTCTTCCAATCGCTGCATTCCCCTGTCGATGGTAGGCAATACGAACACTACTACCTGATCATCCCATGAAAAAAAAGTCTTTTTGGGCATAACAGCATTTCCTGGCAGCACAAGATATAGTGCTCATCTATATTAATACGCACTATATATACATCAATTATATTAATTTTAATTAAATTATAAAAAAATGCTTGACAAATAGTGCCATATATATATGATATCGGTCCATGGGGCGTGAATAAATTGTGGCCGATCAAAGAGCTGGAGGAGAAATTGGGGCGTAACTTGGTGAAGGGAATAAGAGAGACTCTCCTCATGAGCAAGGCCGAACTGGCAAGAAAGGCAGGAGTTTCCCCCCTTACTGTGGACCGCGTCGAAAAAGGAAAAAGCTGTCGAATGGAGACCAAACGCAAGATCATCCTAGCTCTGGGATACGATCTAAGCGAGAAAAAACAGATTTTTCCAGAGGATTAACTTCAAGGAAGAGAGATACGATGCCCGTCGCCAAGAAAAATCAACTCGTCGGCCTAGATATCGGATCCCATTCCATTAAGTTGGCCGAGATCCTCGACACCAGGAAGGGTCGAATCCTTCAGAGCTACGGCGTGATCGGCCTTCCACACAACGCCATCGTCGAAGGATCGGTCAAGGAGATGGAAATCGTTGCATCGGCCATCAAGAAACTCTTTCAGAACCTCAAGATCAGGAACAAGAACATCGCCACCTCCGTTTCCGGATTCAGTGTCATTGTCAAGAAAATCAGCATTGATCGCCGCGAGGACTCTGAACTCGAATCCTCCATCCATGACGAAGCCGAGCAGTACATTCCCTTTGATATCAGCGATGTGAATCTCGATTTCGAGGTCCTGGAAACCCCATCCGCCGATGAAGCAGATCAGGAATCTGAAAGGGAAGAATCGGATAAGAGGTCGGCTTCCGACGCTATGGACGTCATGCTGGTAGCGGCAAAGAAAGACATGGTAGAGGACTACATAAGCCTCCTGCAACTCGCCGGCATCAATCCCATCATACTGGACGTTGATGCCTTTGCCCTTCAGAACGCCTTTGAAATCAGTGTGGAGGAACCAAGGGGCTGTTACGCCCTGATCAATGTCGGGGCCGAGGAACTGGGCATCAACGCCGTCAAAGACGGCGTATCCATCTTCACGAGAGACTCTTCATATGGCGGCGCACAGATCACCGAGGCGATCATGGGAAAGTTCAACGTCTCCTTTGAAGAGGCTGAACGAATCAAGCTCGGCGAATCCAAGAGAGACGACCGCAAGGCCGATCTAGAGGAGATCTTTACAAACGTCGTTTCCGGATGGGGCCAGGAAATCAGGAGGGCACTGGACTTTCTTGCCTCCACCTACCCGGATGAAAACATTGAGAAACTCTACCTCAGCGGCGGTTCGAGCAGAATTCCCGGGTTTCGAAAGTATCTGGAACTGGAAACGGAGCTGCCGGTCGAAGAACTGAACCCGTTCGCCAACTTGCAGATCAACGAAAAGGTATTTGATCCGGCATACCTGAGCTACATGGGCCCGCAGGCCGCCGTGGCCGTTGGTCTGGCTTTGAGAAGTATTGGAGACAAATGATACGCATCAATCTCCTGCCCTTCCGGGCCGCAAGGAAACGGGAAAACATCAAGAGACAGATCACGCTCTTCGTCCTCAGCGTGTTGCTGCTCTTGGTGGCCATGGCCTACACCTTTGTCGAGCTCGATGGCCGCCTCTCGGACGCCGAGGCCCGGGAGACACACCTGAAGTCGGAGCTCGCCAAGTACGAAAAAGATATCCAAAGGATCAATTCGCTAAAGGAGCAGATAGGTTTGATCGAAAAAAAGCTCACTGTTATCAAGCAGCTTGAGCAGGCAAAACAGGGTCCGGTTCGCATGCTGGATGAACTGGCCGAAGCCGTTCCCAAGGAAAAGCTCTGGATTTCCTCACTGGCGGAATCCAATGGCAGCCTGTCTCTGAGAGGCATGGCCAGGGACAACGAGACAGTAGCCGAATTCATGGTGAACCTTGAAAACTCGCCTTATATTGTCACTGTGGATCTTCAGAGCACCCAGTCCACCATACTTGAAGGCGTGAACTTGTCCGATTTCAGCCTTCAGTGCAAAATTGATCCCTCAGGCGGGAGCGCGAAAAAAACGGCCGATTGATTGAGCGGCCCAGGGGTTATGACCCCTTTCAAACCAGGGTCGGGGCGAGACCCAGCTGAGCGAAGGGAAGCGGTCAGGCATGGAAGATCATAAACCGTCTTTGCTGGAAAAGATCGAAAAGATCAAGATGCCCGTCAGAATCCTGATCTTGGTCGGTACCCTTGTTCTTCTTGGAGGCATATTCACTTACCTGGTCTACCTTCCCAAGACGGATGAGATCAAGAAGACTGAGAGGAAAGTCGAGGAACTCTCAAGGAAACTCGTCAACGTGAAGAGGACAGCCGCCGACCGTGACAAATTCGAGGAAAGGTATAAACAGGTGACGGCCCAGTTCGAGGACGCACTTAAGATCCTGCCCGACTCCAAGGAGATCCCCAGCCTGCTTACGAACATAACGAAGCTGGGAAACCAGTCCGGCCTTAAGTTTCTCCTGTTCAATCCCCAGGTGGAACGGGGGCGGGATTTTTACAAAGAGATCCCTGTGTCCATTCGCGTGGAGGGGACGTATCACGATGTAGCCAGGTTCTTTGACGCTGTGGGGCGCATGGACCGCATCGTGAATATCCTGGAAGTCTCCATGAAACCCGGGCAGGCGCTGTCAACGGACCTCATCACAAGTTGCCAGGCGGTCACCTACCAGTTCACGCCTGAGAGCGAGGCGAAGCCGGAGGGAAAGAAACCGGCGGCGAAGAGGAGGAAGAAGTAATGCCCGTCATGAAGAACGCATTAGTCACTTGGATGACTTTCGCATTCCTCTTGCTTTGGGCGGGTCCGCTGACAGGGGCCACTCCCGAGTCCGCCGAAAAGAGGCCGCCCGGCACGGAGGAGAAGGCCTCGGTTGAGGAAGACGAAGAAATACCATACCGTTACGACCCCAAGGGAAAGACCGATCCTTTTGATCCCTTCATAGTGAAGAAGACCCGGGACCTCAGCCAGATCAGGGAGGGGGACCCTGCGGGTGAAGAGCTTCGAAAGATGCTGGCCATTCTGGAGGACCTCAAAAAACCCAAGACGGAACTCCAGACGATACCGCTCTCCGCCATACAGCTGACCTCCATCCTCAAGACCGATGAAGAGAGCGTGGCAATGGTGAAGGGCCCCAGGGACGCAAAGGGTTACATGCTCAAGAAGGGGACGTATATAGGCGAGAATGGCGGAGTGGTGGAGGAGATCATCAGCGAGGAGCGGATGACTGACCTGGGAAAGCAGCTCATTCGCAAGGTAGTGATAAAGGAGCCTTTTCTGGACAAGAATCAAAAGATCAGCTACAGGCATGTGGAATTGAAAATGCCTGGATCGTTTGATTAGAGAAGCATTTCGCCGGGCAGGGAGTTTATTCAATACTGAAGGAGATGAGAATGACCACCAAAGGGAAAAGATGGATTCGGGGATCCCTGATCGGGCTGATCGGGCTCCTCGCATGGGGCGTGTGGGTCCTTCCGGCCTTTTCCGAGGAGCTGACGGAAATCGAGGTGGAAAGGGTCAAGAACGACACGAACGTCATCATTCGGGGCGGGTATTCATCTTACCGTGCCTTCACCCTCCCGAAGCCCGCCAGGCTGGTCATAGACTTCGAGGGGACCAGGCGAGGCACGAACCTGCCCTTGGCGCAGGATGTCGGAGGGGCTGTCTTGAGCAAAATCCGGGTCGGGGAAGGTCAGAACCGGGTCAGGGTCGTGCTCGACTCTTCCCGCAAGGACGAACCGTTCCACTTCAATATCGGCGAAGAGGACGGCGCCTTCCGGCTCCGCTGCTGGAGGCCGGAGGCATCGGCCACCGCGACTACGGAATCCGCAGCGCAGACGGTTACGGACCGCTCCGGTCCTGTCACGGCCGGCTTTCCAAAGCAGGCCCTTCGCGACGTGCTGGGTCTGTCCCTGCAGGATACCTCTGCGGAAGAGCCCGAAGGACAGAGAGTGCCCAAGTATCCCGGAGAGAAAATCCACCACATCGACTTTTACCAGGAAGATCTTCACAACGTATTCCGTCTCTTCGGCGAGTTGTTCGGCAAGAACTTCATCGTGGACGACAGCGTGAAGGGGACCCTCACCCTCAGCCTGAAGGATGTGCCCTGGGACCTTGCCATGGACATCATTGCGGACATGAAGGACCTGGAAATAGTCGAACGAGCCGATATTCTCGTGGTGCGCCCCAGGGAGGAAAAGACAGAGGGCGATCTCGTAGTCAAGAGCGTCTCAGACGAGGCCCTTCACCCGGCTCGAATCCTAAAGAAACAGAAAGAAGACGAACGCAAGGCACGCGAACTCATTCTCAAGGGCCACAACCTGGAGAAGGAAGGCAGGCTCGAGGAGGCCCTTCAGAGTTATGAGAATGCATACGATGCATGGAAGGGCAACATAGACCTGACCAAGAAGACGGCCCACCTTCATTACCGGCTGGAACGGTATGCACGAAGCTACTTCTTCGCCAAGGAGGCCCTCAAGCTCAACATGCAGGATGCCGAGGCGGCCCTTTACGCCGCGCTGTCCGCCGCACAGATGGACAAGAACGACGAGGCGCAGCTCTTCTTCGAGGCCGCAATCAACGGAAAGCCCAAGCTGCCCGAGGCCTATTTCAACTGCGCCCTGTTTCTCGAGCAGATCGGAAAGTTCACGGACTCCATCCACGTGTATCAGAAACATGAGGAGACTTTCGGCCCTTCCCTGGACGTGAGCCTTGCGATCGCCAAATTGTACGAGGCCAAGAACCGAAACACCGAGGCTTGCAGGCATTATCGCAAAATCTCCTTTTCAGGCTTCCCCATGGATGAGGCCACGGAAATCATTATTCAACAGAAGGTGGACACCCTTTGCGATTAAGGAGGTCAGGGTGAAGAACGGTATCCGAATTTCAGTACTCGTGCTTATGGTTCTCTTCCTCGCAGGATGCGCCGGCCAAGGCCAAAAGGAGGCCGCGGATCCGGCCCCGGTCTCGACCGAACCAAGGACCGTGCAGATCGAGGCGCCGGCGCCCCCCAAGGAGGAGACCGGGAAAGGGCCCGGGTGGATGGTGGACAACAAGGGATTCAGAACCAGGCCCCTGGAGATGGACGTCCGGGAGGGCCTCCCTTACACCCCGGTGGGCGCTGAGATAGTGAGCAAGGGAGCCCCTGTCAGGCTGATCGATGTAATCCAGCGGATGGCGGACCTTCAGGGGCTCTCTGTGAGCTGGGCCGATGACGTGGATCCGGATATCATGGTCAACGTCCATATCAGGCCGGAGGATAACTTCTGGGATGCGCTTCAGAACCTTCTGCGCCAGAGGGACTACTTCTTCGAGCTGAACGATGAAACGATCATCATCAGTTATAAGGTGACCCAGCGCTACCAGGTCGTCATGCCCACGCTCCAGGAAGACTTTGAGACCTCTGTCGGCGGAAGCCTCATCGGCGGCGGGGCCGTCCAGGGGCGGATTACCGGAAAGACCGCCATCACTGCGGACATCCGCGAGCCCATGGACTTCTGGGCCGCCCTTGAAGACAACCTGAACCGGATCCTGGAGAGCACAGCGGCGGAGGACAAGGGCCATTTCATAATGGATGACCATATCGGCCTGATCACGGTGACAGCGCCCCGGAAGACCCACGAGAAGGTGCGGGTATACCTGGAAGACCTCAAGAAGCAGATCTACCGCCAGGTGGTCATCGAGGCCAGGATCATGGAGGTTCGGCTTAATGATGAGCATCGGATGGGAATCAACTGGTCGAACATCCTTAGCTCGGCCCACCGGGATGGAGAGGAGACCTTCAGCGGCGAGGCCACCTTCGGTGAGGACTACATGCTGGAGAGCGGTGATATTATAGCTAACACGGTCTACCCCACGCACAAGTTTCTCAAATACATGACCATGTCCCCGCAGGCCTTCAGCATCGCGGTCGATGCCCTCAAGGAGTACGGTACCACAAACGTCCTGTCCAACCCCAAGATTACGATCATGAACGGTCACGGTGCATCCATCATAGTGGGCGAAGACATCACCTATATCGACAAGGTGACCACGACCTCGGATGACGCCGGTAACTTGTCTTATACCGTGACAACCGCCTCGGTCCTCTCGGGCCTGGGGCTTGCAGTGATGGCAAATATCGTGGACGATCATGAGGTGGTCCTTTACATCGTCCCTGTCACATCCGAACTCCAGCGCTTTTCAGCATCCGAGGACATCGAGTACAGGACGTTCGGAGGATCTGGGCGCGAAGGTGCCGAGGTGGGCCTCCCGCGGGTGCGACTCAGGGAGATGTCCACCATGGCGCGCATCAAGGACGGCGAGACCCTGGTGATCGGAGGACATATCGACAAGACCGAGGGGGACAGCACGAACGCCGTTCCGTTCCTGGGAGACATACCCGGGCTGGGCTGGCTCTTCAAGCAAGAGGTCAAATCGACTACAACCAGGGAGTTGGTCATTTTCATCACTCCCAGGCTCATAGCAGCGTCAGAATAGTGGGGCACGCATGGAGAAAGGCATAGTGAGAAAACGGCTTTTAACCGCCATAGGCCTGTTGGTCGCGGCGGCCGCCCTGGCCGGATGCGCGCAACTCCAAAACCTGGTCAAGCCGGTCTATTTCGAGACCGTGCAGCCCGGGCCGTCGGGGGTGGCCGCAACCATCCCGCCGGCCGACCTGGCCGGCAAGATCAAGACCGCACCCCGAAAGGCGGTGCTTCTCCCCTTTGCCGATTATTCATCCGATGTTTCCCCGGCCACCCACATCGAATACCACGGGTTCCTCCAGGACGCCCTTGTGAAGGCCTTGCAGGCAAGAGGGATGGAGCCTGTCATTTATGGAGGGGCGGTCAACGACACCCTCTTCCGGCAAGGAGTGGTTCTGAAAGCGGCCCCGATCCTTCAGGCGGAATCACCCCGAACCGCCGTCCTTTTCCGCGAAATCGAAGAAGGCGAATGGAGCCCGGTGATGTCCAGAAAGATGGGCAGGATCGGCCATCATAACCTGATAGCCCCCAACTCTCTTCAAGGCAAGGTGGACAGCAGCGCACTCCACAGGGAGGCGGTTAGAGACATTGGCGCCGCCTTTGAGGCCGACTACGTGATCCGCGGCCGGATCACCGTGTACCACTCCGGCCTGAAGTGGGGCACATATCCCCTCCCCGAGGAAGTGCTTGCCTTCTACTTTCCGAAACAGGGGAAGAGTATGCCGCTGATCGGCCTTTCAAACGTCGGAGCGTTCGAGTGGTTTGAAGACGGGCCCAGTGCGCCGCCGCCCGCCTCTATCCGTTCCGAGGACAACCAGCCATTCACAAAGGATACAAAGCGGTTCGCCCCACTCGTACGTCTGGACCTGTTCATCCAGGAAGCAGCCGGCGGGGACGTGGTTTACGCGGAGTCGGCCGAAACACTGGTGAGCCAGGTTTACAGCATGTCCCGCCCCAGGCATTCCGATGAGTTGTACCAGTACCTCGAAAGGGCCATTCCCAAGGCCGTGGCCCTGCTGGTAAAGGGGCTGGATTAATCCTCCAGCGCCACTCTCGCCACTTCCCAAAGGTCCGCCGCGTGAAAATCCGCGGGAAGCCCCCTGTCCCTGAAAGCGATAAAAGGGACCCCTGCGGCGGATGCGGTCTCAGCATCCACGGCCGAGTCTCCCACGTAAAGGGCGTTTCCGGGTTCGATTTCAAAGTGTTGAAGGACCTTGAGGAGGGGATCGGGATGGGGCTTGGGCCGGGCCACGTCCAGAGAAGATACTACCACTTCGAACATCCCGAGCAGGCCGTGCTGCTCAATGACCCAGCCGATGGTGTTGCTGCGGTTGGTGGCGACTGCCAGTCCGGTTGATATCCCCAGGCACCCAAGGACCTCCTTCAGCCCCGGCTCCATGACCATGTCCAGGATAAAGGGAGAGTAGTCCACCTCCCATCGATAGGCCAGGGCCTCTTCGGTGTGGGGAGTGCCGCGGAAGATGTGTCGAATGGAGTCATCCGCAGTATGCATATGCGCGTAGGCCACGTCCTCTTCGCACATGGCCGGAAGGCCGAAGCGCGCCAGGATGTGATTGTAGAACTTCCTGTTCGCCTGTCTCGAGTCGAACATGACGCCGTCACAATCGAAGATGACGGCCATGGTTTTTTTCCTTGTCATCATAAACGACCGCACAGTAAATTCCAGCAGAGATGAGGCGTCCCGGGCGCGCCCTTGAACAATGGATCCAGCCGGAGAAGGGGCCAAGCCTTCGTGACCACCGTAAGGTAAGGTGGAAAATCCTCTATGTCAACGAGTTCCGGAAAGGGTGGAAAATGGAGATTCAGACTGACTACCTGGTAATAGGGAGCGGCATCGCCGGCCTTGTTTTCGCCCTCGAGGCGGCAAACACGGGCCGTGTGGTCATCGTGACAAAAAAGGATAAGGCCGAGGCATCCACTAATTACGCCCAGGGCGGCATTGCTTCCGTCTTTGACCTGGAGGACAGCTTTGAGTTCCACATCAAAGACACCCTGGAGTCGGGAGACGGGCTCTGCCACGAAGACGTGGTCCGCATGGTGGTGCAGGAGGGTCCGGCGCGTATCCGGGATCTCATGTCCCTCGGGGTCCGGTTTTCCCACCGGGGGGAAGACGTGGGCGACGCCCTGGATCTTGGAAAGGAAGGCGGCCACTCCCGAAGGAGAATCGTCCACACCAAGGACCGCACCGGGCACGAGGTGGAACGGGTTCTCCTGGACCGCATCGAGGAGAACCCGAACATTGATCTCCTGGAAAACCACATGGCCATCGACCTCATCACCAAGACCAGCCTGGTCAAAAAGGGTTTAGTGGCCTCGGAGACTTCTGAGACCTGCTGGGGGGCTTATGTGTTGAACGCCGACAGCGGGGAGGTTATCACCTATTTATCGCGGGTAACGGTCCTGGCCACCGGCGGGGCCGGCAAGGTCTACCGGTACACGAGCAACCCGGACATCGCGTCCGGTGACGGGGTTGCAATGGGTTACAGGGCAGGGGTCAAGGCGGCGAACATGGAGTTCGTCCAGTTTCACCCCACCTGCCTGTTTCATCCCCAGGCCAAAAACTTCCTTATCTCTGAGGCGGTCAGAGGAGAAGGCGGCATCCTTGTTGACCAGAAAGGCCGTCGCTTCATGGAGAAGTACCACCCCCTCAAGGACCTGGCGTTCAGGGACGTCGTTGCGCGCTCCATCGACCTGGAGCTCAAGAAAAGCGGTGATGACTGCGTCTACCTGGACATCAGCCACAAGCCGGCGGAGTTCTTGAAAGAGCGGTTCCCCCACATCTACACCACCTGCCTCAGATTCGGCGTCGACATCACCAAGGAGCCAATCCCGGTTGTACCGGCGGCCCACTATATGTGCGGGGGGCTCATCACCGACAAGGACGCCCTCACCAATATCCGCAACCTTTACGCCGTGGGGGAGGTGGCATGCACGGGGCTGCACGGGGCCAACCGCCTGGCCAGCAACTCCTTGCTCGAGGCCCTGGTCTTCTCCCGCCGGGCGGCCGAGCGGGCCGCAAAGGACATGGAGGCCAACAGCAAGAGGCCGCTTCCGCGCGCCCCCCTGTGGGACCCGGGCACTGCCACGGACAGCGAGGAAACGGTCGTGGTCACCCATAACTGGGAAGAGATCCGGCGGTTCATGTGGAACTATGTGGGGATCGTGAGGACCAGCAAGAGACTTGCCCGGGCACGGAACCGGATTATCAACATTCAGCAGGAGATTACAGAGTACTACTGGGACTTCCTGGTCACGCAGGACCTGCTGGAGCTGCGCAACCTGGCCATGATCGCGGAGTTGATCATAACCTGCGCCTTACAGAGAAAGGAAAGCCGAGGCCTCCACTACAACCTCGACTATCCCGAACGCGACGACGCCCACTGGAAGCGGGACACGGTGGTGGCGAAGTGACGTGATAGGGCCCGGGATCAATACATGGAATACTTCTTCCGGCCCGGCAATTCCGGCGGAAGTTCGTGCTCATCGCCCTCCAGGTCCATCCAGGTCTTCAGGAACGTGTATATCAGCCCGGCGCCGATGATGACAAGGGCCACATACAGCAGTCCCATGAAAATCAGATAGTCTGGA
>JAWLEX010000076.1:0-15671 GCA_041685835.1 Desulfatiglandales bacterium | reverse complement strand
TCCGGGGGATACTTTTCCGCTTACTGCTAATGGTCAATTCCTTTCGATTAGGGCTGACTCAGAGCTTATCATACTGTCCAAATTTTTGGGACCATCGCCTCCATCTCTTCCATTAACCATTTGGCTAAAGCATTTTGGGCGATTTCAGGGAGTTTTGACGCCTCCTCAAAGGCTCTATCGAGCAATTTTGTCATTGGTTACCTCCTTGGACTACCGGTTCTCTCTCCCCAAGATAGGAATGCCTTTTAGAGAGAAAAAATTGGCGGCAAGCTTTTAGTGTCAGAGGTCTATAACATATAAGTTCAGCATAAGAGAAATCCCCGCTGCGGGTCAAGGAACCGACAAGACTATTTGAAAAAGAGAGCCCAAAAGTAGCCCACATGAACGATGCCGGTGTGACCGGCCTGCATGTCCATAACGGATATACCCCCATCTATCACCCTCCACAATCCAAGCAATTACGAGAAGTTGGACGACAGGATGATCTGGAAGAACCTCTTGCATGTGAAGGATATCCAGGGGATGTGGCATAGGTCTGGAAGACATACAAGGGGTCGTAGGGAGTGCGAAGTTTGTCGATTTTCACCCGACATCGCCCCCCTTCACACACACAATCTCCGCGTGTGTGAAAATCTCGGAAATCGCGGCAAAATCGCAAAATCGACGATAATCCTTCGTTTTTATTGTATGTTTTTGTTTTTCTCCTGTTTTACAAATCCATTGCCGCCGGAATGGATCCTCTAAGCGCTCAGAGGTTCACCGCCTGCCCCAGCTTGTTGATCACCGTCCCCGAACTCGGATTTCAATCTGAAAAAAATGTGTGAGTGGAAAGAGGCCCCTGCCCGCATGTATCAATAGAAGTGAAACATCTGTGACAGATCGCCCAAATCCGCGCCCCGGCAAGGTGCCCGGCATTTTGCCTGTCATACCGACTCCGGGCAGGTTGTGTAAGTGCACCATAAAACAACCCTTCTCAAATTCAAAGATTATTTCCTTCCTATTGACCTGTAATTCTCGCTTATTCCAGCACCTATGATGGTCGTTCCCCTATCAACAATCCCGTGTGTGTGATCAGGTCCCCAGTGCATTGAGAGCACGCATAATCCTGCCAATCATTATAGGCCCCCCTTATGCAGATGATGGACTGGTAAGCTCACTGTAGAGGGAGAACAGCAGTTTCACTCAGGAGCCGTTTGCCTTCGCCGGAACTTGGCAACCCCGAAATACCTGTCCCACCTGCATCCCCCGCTGCTCGATGAGCCATGCTGCTGTGAATGTGGTGAGGGCTTCAGGTACTGATTCTGGAAACATAAACCCTTGCTGGAAGGGGGTCTCGGCAAAATGCTGGTGCGGGGTATCTGTCGGAGCATCCTTATCGTATTATTGATAGGCTGCAGGGTTCGAAATCAGAAGGATTGCAAGGATATTGCTGTGCCCGTAACTCTGAATAGAGCCAACATTCCATGGGGCATTGCTGATTGATTCAAATCCTCGGAGTATCCGAAATGCCGCATATGCGCTCAGGCGAACCTACAACCACAAAAACCCAACCCTCGTACACCGGCCGGTTTCCAGATCACACCTCGAAAACTTTCTTGCCCAACATGTTGATCGTCCCTCTTCTGTTGTTAGCTGTCTCCCTTCTTGACACACTATCCTCTACCCGTGTATCCTCTTACCTTGAAAAGCAACTTCCTATCCCGCCTATCCCATTTTGTGCAGATCAATCTGCGGTAATCATCATTGGGCGTTAAGGTGAGGACATCAATTATGAAGGATTCGTTGCGCACTGGCATTTCGTTTGGGCTCACATCAGCTGCTATTACCACACTTGGGCTGATGGTAGGTCTGCACTCTGGCACAGGGTCAAAGCAGGTAGTTCTCGGAGGTGTTTTCACCATCGCCATTGCCGACGCCTTTTCGGATGCCCTTGGCATACATATTTCAGAGGAATCAAAAAATGTTTACACATTAAGTCAAATATGGGGTTCCACCATCGCAACATTCATAGCAAAATTCATGTTCGCCATGACTTTCGTAGTGCCGATCCTTTTTCTACCCCTCTTGACAGCCATCGTCGTGTGTCTTGCGTGGGGATTGTCCGTTCTTATGGTTCTGAGCTACTTTATTGCAAAGTCTCGGGGTGGGCGACCATGGAAGGCCGTTGGGGAGCATGTCCTGATAGCCGTCGTCGTCATCGCGATCACCCACTGGGTTGGAGACCTGGTGGCTACCTTTGGAGCATGAGGCACCCAGCAAACGGTTTCAAGAAACCGTCTGAAGTCCATTCTTGCGACCAAGCTTACCCCGGAACCCAAATGCCGCGTGTTCAGAAAGAGAGATGATAGCCGATAGACAGCGAGTAGGTTTCTGTCAGCCTTAATAGCGCCATTCATAAATAGCGGCGGATTAACCAAACCATAAATTCACGGAAGCAACCCATGAAATTAGTTTTTGATTTTCAGGATTGTTTCCTGATGATCCTTGACCTGGCGGAAAGGGCCGGTCCACGCTGAACCCGCTTCACTTTCACGCTTGACTTTTCATGCCCTTTTTGGATTATACTCGTAAATTCGCATATGTTTTCCTAGCGGCACAGTAGACAATTTCTGACCTAGCGAGGGCGCTATGTCCCGAGCCGTCTGAGACCCCATTTCTCTGAAAGAGAGGTGGGGGTTTTTTCGTTATATTGGAGTCCTTAGTGCCCTTATACTTTCTCTGTAAGATTGGTTTGAAATTGGCCGTTTGGTTTAAGCAACCCCGCGCGATGGCTCATATTCAAGAGTGGGCCTTGACAGCCTCTTCCGGTCCGCATCGGGACCTCATGCAACAATCAGAACGAGCCTTGGAGGACCTTTTGGAGCAAGGAGACCAAAGGGCGCTAAAGACAATCCAAGATATGCTCGGTGGCGTTTTTAATGCATCAGCAAGCCTTATGCTGGCAAGACATCGTGTTCCGGGAGCGGCCGATGCAGTCTTTCAATACCGCAATACCATCTTAAAGAGGATAGATCACAGCCAATACCTGAGGGTACTTGAAGAACTTAAACCTGAATCGGTCGGGGTTCTTCTTGGATATATGGAGGAAGGGTCTCGCCATCACTGCATAGAGGCTGCAGAATTTCTCGATGAGATGTCTTGGGAGCCGAAGAATCCCGAAACTGATAGATCATTTCACCTAATGCTCATGCTAACGGAGCAGTGGCAACGGTTGGGCGCTCTAGGAGATAAGGCTGCTGAGACAATGGGTGACGTGCTCTTAGGTGTGGCGTACAGGCATCAAGAGTTATCCGAAGAGAAGATTCTTGAAACATTGGAAAGATTTAACACGCCTGGGAGTCGGCAAGTCTTGATTAAAGTTCTGGAATTTGGGGACGTGACATTGAGAGGAAAAGTAGCATGGAGCCTTGAATATCTCAAAGCAAAAGAAGCCGTGCCCAAGCTTTTGGCAGCGTTAGACCTGGATCTTGCAGAAAAAAAGTCTTTTTGTAGCTCGGGCACAAAGGAGATCATATCTGCACTCGGTGCGTTAGGTGACAGCCGGGCAGTAACTTCCTTAATCAAGATTTTAACCGATACCGATTGGTTCGAGCGCGGAGAGGCAGCTTACAGTCTGGGAAGATTGAGAGATGAACGCGCTCTGGAACCATTAATACAGCTCCTGAGGAATAGATCAGATCGGAGCCTGCAGGATTATGCTGCCAGGGGACTGGGTGAATTAGGCAACAGTGGAGCAGTGAGGACTTTGCTGGATTTCCTCGAAGAGTGCTATGATTATCAATGTGAAACGGTCATCTATGCATTGGGAAAGATTGGAGACCGCAGAGCTGCACACAGCGTACTGAAATGGTTGGTAAAGGAACTGGGTCCGCACAAAGAGAAACCCGAATCATGGAGGGAGCAACGAAGCTGGCAAGACCTCCATCCTTTACTCGGTGTTCTCGGAAAGGTTGTCTTCCAGTCAGCCATGAATGGGAAGCCATCGATTGAGTTGCTCACGGAAAATACAGCGATAACCTCAAACATTCTTCATCTCTTCGCGGAAAAGCCGGATGTTCAAGTCGAAAATTTTTGGGATGGCACTTACTTCAATACAAAATTTGATTTTTCAGAGGGACGCGAGATGGCCCATAAAGAACTCCTGGCAAGGGGTAATCCAAAATACGACGAGAAGGGATATCTGGACGAAGACGCTTGGACGGCCACAAAGATGGATAACGACTGAAGCAGGCTCTCCAAAATCATCAGCGGCGGTCAAACAGGGGTCGATCAAGCAGCTCTTGATGCTGCGATAGAAATGGGCCTTCCCCATGGAAGATGGATCCCAAAGGGACGACTGACTGAAGCCGGTCCTCTTCCAAACGAGTACAACCTCCAGGAGATGCCCAACAAGGACTACCTTAAGCGCACCAAGCAGAACGTTCTGGATTCCGATGGGACGGTCGTCTTCTCCCACGGGGATTTGAAGGGAGGATCCAAAAGGACAGGGGATTTCGCTACCGAACTCTGCAAGCCCTTTCTCCATGTAGACCTCAATAAAACGGGATCCGCTGAGTGCATCGGCAAACCATTGCCGAAGGCGTGGAAACAGAGGAGCAGTTATGGTTTTTGCAGGAGCATGGATGCGACGAAATCCAGGACCACTTGTTCAGCCGGCCATTGCCGGCAGAGGAGATCCCGGGTATTTTGGCGAAAGGTTGTCTATAGACCGGAAACCTGAAGTAACTGTCCCGTCGCACGGCTCTCCAAATTCCCTTAAAGGAGGGAGCACATGAGCGATCTGTCAAATACCCATCACGAACAGGCAAAAGAAATAGCCGCTTTAAAAGAAAGAATCCGGGAACTGGAGGTAATTGAAGCAGAGTACAAGCGTGCAGAGGAGGCGTTGGCCCTCTCGGACACGAAGCTCCGAAAGCTGTTCAACTCCACCACCGATGCGATGATGTTATTTGATGAGAATGATGGCTTTTTCGACTGCAACAAGGCGACCCTGTCGATCTTTGGATGCCGGACCCGGGAGGAATTCTGCTCGAAAAATCCCGCCGATTTTTCGCCGGTTGAGCAGCCTGACGGAATGGACTCTCAGGTGCTGATCAACCGGATGATTGCGACAGCTATGGAAAAGGGCAGTTTTCAGTTTGAATGGATGCACAAGAGAATCGACACCGGCGAGACCTTCCCGGCTGATGTGCTGCTCAATGCCATGGAACTGGATGGCAAACCGATTGTTCATGCGATTGTACGCGACATCACCGAACGCAAACAGATGGAAGCGGCTTTGAAGGAAAATAGAGATAAGTATCGCCTGCTGGCCGAGAATGTTAATGACGTCATTTACACTCTGGATATGAATCTGAATTACACCTATATCAGCCCTTCCGCAAAATTCCTATTGGGATACGAACGGGCAGAAATATTGAAAAAATCGGTCGCTGATTTGTTGACGTCCTTATCTATGGATCTGGCCAAAAAGACCCTGTCTGAGGTCATGGAACTCGAAAAATCTGGACATAGCGAGATTCCTGTAAAACGGACGTTGGAGATAGAACAGATCCGAAAAGACGGGACTATCGTGCCGACCGAGGAGAATGTTTCCTTTATCCGAGACGAAAAACAGCAGATAGTGGGTGTTCTTGGAATATCCCGCGACATCACCGGACGCAAGCAGGCTGAAGAAGCCTTAAAAAAGCAATCCCGCGCACTTAATGAAAGAAACAAGGAATTGAGCTGCCTTTACAGCATATCCAGGCTCGTAGAGGATCAGGACAACTCGCTGGACGATATCCTTCAGGGCACCGTAAACCTTCTTTCCTATTCATGGCAATATCCCGCAGCTGCATGTGCGCGGATAAAATTTGAAAACCGCGTTTATGTAACCGGAAATTTCCGCGAAACGTCCTGGCGCCAGGCCCAGGACATCATTTCGGAAAAAGAGGTGGTCGGGTGTGTAGAAATTTTTTATCTGGAAGAAAAACCCCCGGCCCATGAGGGTCCTTTCATTAAAGAAGAAAGGGTATTGATTGACGCTGTGGCTGAAAGGCTCGGCCATATAATCGGACGCGTTCGCGCACAAACCCGGCTACAACAGAACGAGCAAAAATTCAGGGAAATTTTTCACGGTTCCAATGATGCTGTTTTTATCCACGACCTCGCAGGGCAATTTTTGGAGGTAAACCAAGTCGCCTGCAGCAGGCTCGGCTACAGCCGTGAGGAACTTCTGAATATGACGCCCATGGACCTTGATGCCGGTGAATACGCAGACAGCGTGCCGCAGCGAACTCAGGATGTTGATCAGCAGGGCTCCCTGGTGTTTGAATCAGTTCACCGGTGCAAAGACGGCAGCACAATTGCCGTTGAGATAAACAGCCGCAAGATCGACTATGAGGGTAAAGGCTGCATACTCAGTATTGCCCGCGACATCACCGAACGCAAGCAGGCTGAAGAAAAGATCCGGGAAATGGCTTACCATGATTCCCTAACAGGTCTTCCCAACCGGAAGCTCTTCTCTGATCGCGTGGGTATCGCCTTAGCCCAGGCCGGGAGGAGTCAAAATAATGTCGCATTTGTAATGCTTGACCTCGATAATTTCAAGGACATAAACGATACCCTGGGCCATGATGCTGGAGACTTCCTCCTCAAAACAGCCGCAGAACGGCTGAATGCAGCAATGAGGAAAAGTGATACCGTTGCGCGCTTCGGTGGCGATGAGTTTGTGCTGCTTCTTCCGGACTTAAAGGGCATAGAAGATGCCACCCGGGTTGCACAAAAGATCGTTGACAGTTTTCGTAAGCCCTTTCTAATTAATACCCATCAACTGATTGTGACAACGAGTATCGGCATAGCTGTCTATCCCGATGATGGATCAGATGAGGTAGCTCTCTTGAAAAATGCCGATATCGCCATGTATCAGGCCAAGCAAGCAGGTAGGGATCGATATCAAGTCTTTACAACCTGAGCTGTGCGATGCAAAAGCGCTTATTAACCTGCTCCATGTCACAGTAAAACCCGGAAAAACAAATTCAGAAAAGTATACGATATCTTTTTGCTGTGTATCGGCGGTTCGTTTCGGCTTTTCGAACGGCGCGGGTGTTTAAAGATGATTTCAAGGAAGCTTCCATGAAGAGGATGCTGTTCCCGGTGCCGTTATCGCTATCCAGACTTCTGGTGGTTTTTTAGGCTTCAACCCTCATTTACACATCTTCTGTTCGGACGGTTGTTTTTATGGAGAGGGGATGTTCCGGGTTGCGCCTCGCTTTGAAACAAAGCCCCTGGAAGAGATTTCCCCCGTCTATGACGGGATCTTCGACACGCACAGAGTCTTTAAAATGCTTCTCAAAAAAGGCAAGATTACCGAAGACCTGGTAGCCATGGTCATGAAGTGGCGGCATTCGGGATTCAATGTGTTTTGTGGAGAAAGAATACAGCCGGGAGATGAAGAGGCCATGGAGAATTTAGCCCGTTATATTGTCAGGGCAACACGCGCCGGTCATGCCAGGATGAGTGGCCGACGAGTGAGTGTGTGATGCGCCTGGAGAAGCCGGAGGTTTTATGAATAAACTGATTTTATGAAGCACAACGAAAGCCCCAAAAACTCCAGGGGTCTGGCAGACGGTCTGCCAGTTGGACTAAGAAAATGGAGGGACCAAGGGAAACTGGACTACTTTCAGCCCGACTGGTCATCGAGGGTGCTCTACCCTGTTGAATCCGTCGAGGCGTTTGAGGCGCGCTACACCAAGCGTGTGGAGATCGAAGAACCCAAGCGTATCACTGAGATCAAGAGAGAGACGCCAGGGATGTCTTCCAGACCTTCTAAGGAATGGGGGATATAGCCCATGGCCAAGAACAAGAATCACCACCTGATCAAGAGAGGAGATACCTGGTATCTGAAAAAGCGGGTGAACGGGAGGTGGATCAAGAAGGCGCTTTCCACATCCGTGACAGAGGCGCGACGGAAAAGGGACGAGCACTTGAGAAACCTCGATCTCTACGGAAGCATCGACCCACCCGAGGAACCCATAGTGCAAGAGGCTGACCCAGGGCCTCTGTTCGGAGAGGTTGCAGAGAGGTGGGCCAGGATCAAGACGGCCCAGATCAAAGGATCCACGATGCGCGACTATCGAAGTTCGATGCCCTGATGGCCACCCAAAATACCCCACCTATGGCCACCTGAAAATACCCCACCCAACAAGGCTCTTTTTCCAGTAGAGATTGTTGAAAACGGCGACAGAACGTACACCCCCTATTTGTGAAATCCACAAATGGGGGGGCAGGAAGGATGAACGTTTTGAAGCCGCATTTGAAGACGACAGTCGAGACTTTGCTGGACAAGGGAATCAGTCAACGCGAGATCCACCGTAAGACCGGGATCAATCGGAAGACCATCCGAAGGTATGCGCAATTGTACCATCTGGTCCCGCCGGAAGACAATGAGCATTCAAAATACCCCACCCAAGAGGGGGTGGCCACCGGGTCCGAAAGACAACTTGCCCAAACATGCGCGTTCCGCCTGTGAGCCTCATCGGCAATGGATCGAGGAGCAGGTGAGGCTGGGAAGAAACGCCATGGCCATGTACCAGGACCTGGTGGAACTGTTCGGTTTCACTCATCGATACAACAGCGTGAAGAGGTTTGTTCGGAGGCTCAGAAGAAAGGACCCCCATCAGTATGACCGCCTGGAATTCTTGCCCGGAGAAGAAGGCCAGGTGGATTACGGGACTGGGGCTCCGACGCTTTGCGACAACGGGAGATATCGTCGGCCCCGGCTGTTTGTGATGGTGCTCAAATACTCCGGCCGGGCCTTTCGGAAAGTGGTGTGGAGCTCGAGTAAGGAGACATGGTGCCGGCTGCACGAGGAAGCGTTCCGTTACTTTGGCGGATGCCCCCAATACATAAGCCTCGATAATCTCAAGGAGGGGGTGATCAAACCGGACATCTATGATCCGGACCTCAATATCCTGTATGCCGCGGTGTTATCTCACTATGGCGTGGTGGCGGATCCTGCAAGGGTCAACGATGCAAATCGAAAGGGAACTGTGGAAAACGCGGTCAAGCACACCCAGAACACTGGATTGAAGGGAAGAAAGTTCGACAACATAGAGGCCCAGAATGAGTGGCTGATGCATTGGGAGGAGCGCTGGGCCTCCCTTCGTATCCACGGTCGCGCCAAACGTCAGGTTGAAGAGATGTTCCAGGAAGAAAGGCCATAACTGGCGCAGTTGCCCCTGACTCCGTTCAGGTATTTCGAACAGGGGACTCGGACGGTCTACGACGACGGCACGATCCAGGTGGGTAATTCGTATTATGCAGCCGGCCCGGCTCCCTTGTACAGCAGGGTGGCGGTGAGGATCTATGACCATGAAATCGAAATCCTGGACCCCGTCAGGATGGAGGTGATCCGCCGACATCCGAGGAGCAGGCAGCCTGGGTCACTGATGATGGGGCCAGGGGACCCCAGGCGGTACATGATGAAAGCCCCCTGTTCGGTGAGCTGGCACAGAAGTGGTATCACATCAGGTCAAAGCAGATTAAGGCATCCACCATGAGGGATTACCGCAGTACAATGAACCTTCACATCCTGCCAAGGTTCGGAAACCGGCCCATCAAGGACATCACCTACCTGGAAATCGAGGAGTTCAAGGCGGAACTGGATCGTTCGGCCAAGAGGATCAACAACATCCTGGTTCCCATGAGGTCTGTCTTCAGTATGGCATTCAAAGAGGGGATCATCAAAGACAACGTCATGGCCAGGGTCGACAACCTGCGAATCGAGGAGCCCACCTAAACCCCTTGTCTTTGGATGAGGTGATAAAGGTCCTGGACTATGTTCATCCCCATTACAGGAACTGCCTGACAGTACTGTTCTTCACGGGTTTGAGGTTCGGGGAGATGGCGGGTTTGAAGTGGAAGAACGTCCACCTGGACAGGAAGTCTGCCAAGATCTGCGAGACCCTCGTGTATGGCGAAGAGGGGAGGACAAAGACAAGGAAATCAAACCGGGACATAGACCTTCTGCCCCCCGCAATGGAGGCCCTGGTTGACCAGAGGGAGCGCACAGGTAGAAGGTCCGGCTATGTGTTTCTGGATGTTCAAGGGAAACCCCTGACCACTGACCATATGCGGGAGGTGATCTGGAAACCCGCACTTGAAAAGGCCGGAATTGAGTACCGGCCCATGATGCAGACCCGGCACACCTTTGCCACCATCAGTTTATCCGAGGGAGAGAACATCGGGTGGGTGCAGCACATGCTGGGCTACAGTTCCCTGCAGATGATCTTCACGAAGTATTATGCCTGGATGCCCAAAGAGACCAGGAATGACGGCTCCGCCATGATGAGAGCCTATGACTCGGTGAAGGGAGGGAATCAGCCGTTTCGCAACTGCTTGACCAACTTGTCGTAATCTGCGTGGGAGCCAATCCAGAACCAGATAATTCCGCTTTGCTTTTGAATCCCAATGGCACGGTAGTTCTTTGTGATTCGAACTGAAAAAATCGGGCGGGTTGAATGAATCCTCTTGAAATGAAGACTCGGGCTGTAAGGATTATCCGAGAATCGGACATACGCCTTTCTTGCCTGTTTTTTTATTTCCGCAGGCAAATGTCTATAGTACTTCCAAAAACCCTCAGTCGTTCTTGAAATCAAAGTTTACCCAAATCCATGAGATCCGTCTTGCCTTGCTTGTCGGCAAGTAGCGCTTCGTCTGCCAGCCGTTCGAGGATGTCTTCAGTTTCAGCAAAGGTCATCTCCCATTTCTTTTCGTCCTCCATCTCTTCCATCAACCATTTGGCTAAAGCATTTTGGGCGATTTCAGGGAGTTTTGCCGCCTCCTCAAAGGCTCTATCGAGCAATTTTGTCATTGGTCACCTCCTTGGATTACCGGTTCTCTCTCCCCACGATAGGAATGCCTTTTAGAGAGAAAAACTGGTGTTAAGTTTTCAGTGTCAGAGGCCTATAACATATGGGCTCAGTATAAGAGAAATCCCCGCTGCAGGTCAAGGAGCCGTCAAGACTATTTGAAAAAGAGAGCCCAAAAGTAGCCCGCCAAGAAAAAAGGACTCACACCAAAAAGGTGTAAGTCCTTGAATTTGTTGGTAGCGGGGGGCGGATTCGAACCACCGACCTTCGGGTTATGAGCCCGACGAGCTACCTGACTGCTCCACCCCGCGACAGAATTGAGTAATATAGCAGCGGCTAGGCAGCTCGTCAACCTATATTTTTAGAAAGATGCCTGCAGCCCGTTTCCTAAATTCGGGGAAGCCGGATCACGAATGTGGCACCCCTTCCAGGCCGGTTCAGGGCCGTGATCTCGCCGCCGTGGGCCTGAATTATCTTGTAGGAAATGGCCAGACCCAGACCCGAACCCCGCTCGCGGGTGGTGAAGAAGGGTTCGAAGATATGCTGGATATCTTCGTCCGGAATGCCCCGTCCCTCGTCGCTGATTTGCACCTCGATTCCTTGGGGAATACGCCCCGAGCTGATGGTGATAGCTCCCACCCCGCCCATGGCCTCAATCCCGTTGGTAATAATATTGATGAAAACCTGCTTCAACTTGTCGGGATCACAGATTATTTCATCGAGGTCCGGGGCGAGGTTTACCATGAAGGCGCAGTTTTCCTGAGGGTAGGCGGAACCCATGACCTTGACCACGTCCCTGAGGACGGAGTTCACGTCCGCTTGGCGTCTCACAAGCCGGTATTCCTTGGTGAAGTCCCCGAGCGTCCCGACCAGTCGCTCCAGCCTGGCCACCTCCTCTAGAATCATATCGAGTTTTGGGAGGATTTGGTCATCCTCCAGGGTGTTCCGAATCTGACTGGTGAACCCGCCGATAATCATGAGCGGGTTTTTGAGCTCGTGAGCCACATGGGCCACGGCCTCGCCCACAGCGGCCAGCCGTTCGGACTGCAGGAGTTTTTTCTCCAGACGCTTGCGATCCGTAATGTCCCGGATTATGGCGGTGATGGTGACACCCGACTCCATTTCCAGAAAGGAAAGGCTGAGCTCCACCGGTATCTCTACACCGTCCTTGCGAAGCGCCGTGAGGCTGATGGTCCGCCCCACCAGCGAACCTTCCCGTTTCTCCAGAAAGCGCCTCACATACCGGCTGTGGTCCCCATACTTGGCCGGGATCAGGATTCCGAGATCCTGTCCCAGGACTTCATCGCGAGAGTAACCGAAAATCCGCTCGGCCGTGTTGTTGAAAAGTGTGATGCGGTGATTCTCGTCAATGCTTAGGACGGCGTTCGTGGCCGTGTCCAGGATGGAGCGGAAACGCTTCTGCGAGGTTCGAAGCTCTTCGATCAGGGTGCGGTACCTGGTCTCGTCCCGGGCGATTTCCATGAAGTACCTGGCCCGTTCTTCACCAGGGATGCGTATGGGATACATGATGAGAGAAAGCTCCCGGCTCCGGCCCTCGGCATCCACGTGCCGGTAGCTCGTCTCCACCAGGGTTTCCTTCTTCATGGCCCTGCTCAGGGGGCACACGCTGCTTTGGCCCCGGTGACAGGGGGCCCCGCACGCCTCCTTGATCTCGAAACACCGGCGTCCCAGCACTTCCGCCTTTTCCAGCCCGTAGCGATCCAGCATGACACGGTTGACATTATGGACCGTGAATTCCCGATCGAGCACCAGGATCTCCTCGCTGATGCCGTCGAAAACATTGTTCAGGAAGAGGTTCTCGATCTGAAGTTCCTCGAGTTGTCTCTCCATGCGGGTGAGCTCGGCCTGAAGCCGCTCGATTCGGCCCTCTCCGGCAGTCCGGCTTTCATCTTCCATGGCGCTCCCCCATGCCCGGCGTGTAAAAAACATACTCCGCGGCAAGAACTGCGAACATGTCTTCGACTCCGTTCCGAACGGTCCCGTAAAGCTGTTGAAGGCTCCTCGCCTCGGACAGTGCGTAACGATACGCCCCTTCATTATAGAGGTGCGCGTCGATGGGAAACAGGACCTGGTCGATGGAACCGTACCAGTTCACATTAAGGGTCTGTTTGAGGACAGATACCTTGCGATAGAGGTCCCGAATCGCCCCTGTTCGGAGCAGGGGGCTCACCTGGTTGATCATGCAGTCCACCAGCCCGGCCAGGTAGTAAACATCCCGCATGCTCTCTTCGTTCTCCTTGTGAAAATAGAGGCCGCGTACGGTACAGCCCATGCTTCCCCGAAGCACGAAGTGGGGCGGAAGGCCCGGCACGCCGGGACGGCCGTCCCGGAGGTTCTCGCCCCGGCGTTTCTCGAGCCGTTCGGACTCGGATCGCCGCATCAGGACGAAATCAGAGCTGTCCCAGCCGGCCCTCCTGAATTCCAGGGGCCGAGGTGTGATGATGTTGTCGGGAGGTCGTCTCCGCCTCTCTTCCAGGTCAATGATTCTAGCCACGGCTCGATCCCCGGTACCATAAGAGTAACCACCAAGCCCCGCCCGTGCTCAAGGCCTGGGATGATGCTTTTCGTGCAGGCGCTTCAGGTGCTCACGGGTAACGTGGGTGTAAATCTGGGTGGTACTGATATCCTCGTGCCCCAGCATTATCTGCACGGACCGCAGATCCGCCCCACCCTCCAGGAGGTGGCTGGCAAAGGCGTGTCGCAATCCGTGAGGCGTAATGGCGCCGCGAATGCCGGCGGACCGGCCGTACCGCTTGATGAGCTTCCAAAATCCCTGGCGGGTGAGGGGCCGCCCGCGCGAGTTCAAAAAGGCAAACGCCGAGGTGCGGCGACCCAACAGTGTGACACGCCCGCCGGAGAGGTATTCCTGCAGGGCTTCCTTGGCCTTGTCGCCTATGGGGACGACCCGCTCCTTGGATCCCTTTCCGATAATGCGCACGAAACCGGCCTCCAGGTTCAAGCTCTGAAGCCGCAGGCCTGTGAGTTCGGAGACACGCAGGCCCGTGGCGTATAACAGTTCCAGCATGGCCCGGTCCCGCGCCCCTGCCGGTGTGACGGGATCCGGCTGCGTCAGGAGGCAATCCACCTCTTCCGGAGACATTATCCCCGGAAGCCGGACGGGCAACTTGGGCGTCTCCACGAGCCTGGCCGGGCTTGTGGCCATGGCCCCTTCCGAGACCAGAAACCGGAAGAACATGCGGACCGCGGACAGGTTCCGGGCGGAGCTTCGAGTCGAAAGTCGTCCCTTTAGGTTTCCCATGAAGGCGGAGACGTCCTCTTCTGCCGCCTCCTCGGGTTTTCGGTCCATATCGTCGAGAAACTCAAGAAACCGAACCAGGTCACGGCTGTAGGCCTGGACCGTGTTCGAGGCCAGCCCCCTTTCCACCCTGAGGTGTGCGATGAACTGGTCCAGTAGCTGATCGTTCCTACTCATCGGGATAATGTGTCCCCTGAAAAACCTCGAGAGGGTTGAGCAGGCGGATCGAAAATCAGGATTCCAGAAAGTGGCCGGCCCGGGTCAGTATTTTCGGGCCGCTTTTTTCGACAACGACCATCTCTTCAAGGCGGACCCCTCCTTTGCCCGGCAGATAGATGCCCGGTTCCACTGTCACCACGTGACCCCGTCGCAGCTTCACGGGCTTTCGGGGTGCAAGGCGGGGGTCTTCGTGTGCCGCCAGGCCCACACCATGCCCCAGGGAGTGACCGAAGTAATCACCATAGCCGGCTTCACGAATTATCTCTCGGGCCACACCGTCCGGCCGAGTGGTTTCAACGCCCGGCCGAACAGCATCCAGCGCTGCGAGCTGTGCCTTTCGCACTGTCCTGTAGACCTCCGGAAACGGTTCGAGCGGGCCCGCGTTTCCCGGGAACACGGTGCGGGTCATGTCGCAGCAATATCCGTCCAAGCGAACGCCCACGTCCACAACCACCGGCTCTCCCGGACGAAGCGCCCGGTCCGAAGGGAGGGCATGAGGCAGGGCCCCGTTGGGGCCGGAGGCCACTATGGGATCGAAGGCCATACTGTCGGCTCCGCCATCCCTGGCAAGTCCCATAATCTGCCAGGCAATCTCCTTTTCAGTATGCCCGGGCCGCATCCTGGGTATCACCTCGTCCAGGACCGAAGCCATCAGATCGGAGGCCCGTTCCATGGCCTCGATCTCCTCGGGCGCCTTGATTTCCCGCAGGCCTTCCACAAGCCCCTTCACCGGCAGGAGCTTCACCGGGTCGCTCATTTCCTTGAGCGCTCGAGCCACGCGGCGGTGAAGCCCCCAAGTGAGATAGCTGGGCTCAAACCCGAGCGTGCGGGTGCCGAGACGCTTCAGCAGGTCGGGCAGGCATTCCACAAAGTCCCGGGAGATGGTTACCACCTCCGCGTCCACAACCTGCTCCTCGGCCTCGGTGGTGTACCGGGAGTCCGTAACCAGCAGTGCATGATCACGTGTCACCAGGAGGTAGCCGGACGTCTCGTCCAGTTGCACATCACCTGCCCGGAAACCGCATAGATAGCGTCGATTCTCGGGCCTGACAACCCAGAGGGTGTCGGCTGCTCGATCATCCAGGCGACGCCTCAGTTCAGCAAGGTTCCTTTTATGAAAATTCTCGTCCATGTCGATCCCGTCTAATGAATTCCGAAGTAATGCCGCTCAACTGCGTTGAATTATAGCAGAGGGCCCGTGTATATGCAATTTTACCGGGTAGCTCGTTTCCATCCAGAAATGGTCTTTTTTGCCAATCTCGGCGTCAATCTGCGAGGTTGCTTGTGCGGCGTACTTCAGTACGCCTCCGCGCAACCTCTTG
>JAWLEX010000075.1:0-15970 GCA_041685835.1 Desulfatiglandales bacterium | reverse complement strand
ATAGCCGCGACAAAAACCGGATGAATCAAAAAATATGATCCCTGGCCAAGCCGCCAAGGGACTCTCGTACGGGAAACCGGCTCGTCAGAAAAGCCGTTCTTGTTCCCGCTCTTCCTTTCCCTGCGAGGGCGTCAGCCCGAAGTGCCCGTAGGCCCGTTTGGTGGCCACCCTTCCACGGGGCGTGCGCTTGAGGAACCCCTCCTGGATGAGAAAGGGCTCATATACGTCCTCGATCGTGTCCTTCTCTTCGCTGACCGCAGCGGCGAGTGTGTCCACGCCAACGGGCCCGCCCTCGAACTTTTCCATGATTGTGAGCATGATGTGGCGGTCCATCCGGTCCAGGCCCCGGTCGTCAACCTCCAGCATGGCGAGTGCCTCAACCGCCACTTCCCGTGTGATGACGCCGTCGGCCCTGACCTGGGCATAGTCACGAACCCGCCGCAGGAGCCGGTTGCAGACGCGCGGGGTCCCTCTGGAGCGACGGGCGATCTCGTGGGCCCCTTCGTCCTGGGTGGGAATGTTCAGCAGGTGGGCGGAGCGCAGGACGATCTTAAGGAGTTCTTCGGGCCGGTAGAAGTCCACTCGAAGGATTACGCCGAACCGGGCCCTGAGGGGCGGGGTCAGAAGGCCGGTGCGGGTCGTGGCCCCCGCCAGGGTGAAGGGGGGCAGGGGAATCTTCATGGTCCGGGCCGAAGGGCCTTGGCCGATGATGATGTCGAGCTGGTAGTCTTCCATGGCGGGGTAGAGAATCTCCTCCACAACATGGTTGAGCCGGTGGATCTCGTCGATGAAGAGGACGTCGTGGGGTTCGAGGCTGGTGAGGATGGCGGCCAGGTCTCCCGGCCGCTCGATTACGGGGCCGGAAGTACTCCTGATGTTCACCCCCAGTTCGTTGGCGATGATGTGCGCAAGGGAGGTCTTTCCCAGACCCGGGCTGCCGTGGAACAGGACGTGGTCAAGGGCCTCGGAGCGCGCCCGCGCAGCTTCAATGAAGACTCTCAGGTTCTGCTTTAGTTCCTCCTGCCCCACGTACTCGTCCAGATTGGAGGGACGAAGGCTGACCTCCGTGGCGATCTCGTCGGTGCGGGGTTCCGGATCTATAATGCGCTCTTCCATGGGTCTTCCGTGTCACCTTGGTAAAGAGGAGGACCGCCTCGCTCAAAGATTAATGGACCTGTGCGGTCGGCTTCTGGATAAAAGCAGGTGATTGCTTACAGCTAATCCCTGACCGTACAGATCGAAGATTATGCACATATGTGCACGTATTCCCGGTTCGCCTGTTGAGCAGTCAGGAGAGCAGGCGCAGTGCTTCCCTGATGAGACCTTCAAGATCCTGGGCCTCTATTCGGGGGCGGGCCGTTTCCACTGCCTTTCTGGCGGAGCGGGAGGGGTATCCCAGGTTCATGAGGGCCGAAACCGCGTCTTCGACCCCGGTCTCACCCTCTTCCAGCACTGGCAAGGCTTCGGACCTTATCCCGCTGCGGTGATCGGCGAGCAGAGAGGCGGATCGATCCCTTAGTTCCAGGGCCATCCGTTCCGCTGTCTTTTTCCCCACCCCGGGGATCGCCTGAAGCCGGGACGCGTCGCCGCCGGCCATTGCCTCGAGAAGCTCGTCCGGACCGATCCCGGAGAGGATGTTCACGGCCAGTTTGGGCCCGATGCCGGAAACCGAAACCAGGAGAAGAAAAACGGCCTTTTCAACGGGGGTGAGAAAACCGAACAGGGTGATCGCGTCTTCCCGGACGTTTGTGTGGATGTGCAGGGCCACCTCGCCCTCTTCAGGCAGGGCGTAAAAGGTGGACAGGGGCACAATGACCTCGTATCCAACGCCGTGATTCTCCACGATGATTGTCCGGGGGGTCTTTTCAAAGAGTGTGCCGCGAAGGTGGGCGATCATGCCGGGTCCTTATATTTTCAGAGGCTGCTTGCCTCTCGCCAAGACGCAAAAAAACCTTTCAATTCTACTGCCTCTGCGCTCTTTGCGGCTTTGCGGGAAAATTTATGCGTTTTTCTCTCAACCTGCCGGCGGAGCCGGATCAAATCGTTTCGTATGAAGGTGGCATATGGCGGCGGCCAGGGCGTCCGAGGTGTCGAGTGAGGGCTGGAAATCGAGGCCCAGGATAACACCCACCATGGACCGGACCTGCTCCTTGGGGGCGCGGCCGTATCCCACCACCGACTGCTTGATCTCGGTGGCGGAGTACTCGAAAACACGCATCCCGCATTCCACGGCGGCTACCAGGGCGGCGCCGCGGGCATGCCCGATCTTGAGTGCGCTCTTGGGGTTTTTGGCGAAGAAGACCTCCTCGATTGCCATTTCCCGGGGCTCATTACGGCCCATGATCTCCACCAGGGTGCGGAAGATGCCGTGAATCCTCTCGGGGAAGGGGACGCTGCTCGGGGCCCTGATCATACCGGCGTCCACGCAACGGATCCGGCCTTTAGATTTTTCCACCAGCCCGTATCCGGTGATCAGGGAGCCGGGGTCCACTCCCAGCACGAGCATCAGCCCATGGCCTCCATGACGTCATCCGGGATGTCGAAGTTGGCATACACGTTGCTGACGTCTTCATTGTCCTCGAGCGCTTCCATCAGGTTGAGCATCTGTTGGGCCTGCTTGCCTTCAAGCTGCACGGTGTTTTGGGGGATCATGCTGATTTCGGCCATTCCATAAGTAAGCCCGGCCGCCTCGACGGCCTTTCGAACGGGCTCGAAGTTCGAAGGCTCGGTGTGGATCTCGAACGTGGACTCCTCTTCCTTCACGTCTTCCGCCCCGGCTTCCAGGGCCAGTTCCAGGAGTTCTTCCTCGTCCACGCCTTCCCGGTCAAGGACTATCAGACCTCGTTTATTGAAGATCCAGGCCACGCAGCCAGGTTCTCCGATGCTCCCTCCGTGGCGATCCATAATGTGCTTCAGTTCGGCCACTGCACGGTTCTTGTTGTCAGTGAGGCATTCGACAAGCACGGCCACGCCCCCGGGGCCGTAAGCCTCGTAGCTGACCTCCTCGTAGTTGACTCCCTCCAGTTCCCCTGTCCCCTTCTTGACCGCCCGTTCAATGTTTTCCTTGGGCATGTTTTCCGACTTTGCCGATGCAATGGCCGACCTCAGGCGGGGGTTCGAATCCGGGTCCCCTCCTCCAAGGCGGGCCGCCACGGTTATTTCCTTAATCAGCTTTGTGAAGATCTTGCCCCGCCTGGCATCTGCAGCCCCTTTTTTGTGCTTGATGGTGCTCCATTTCGAATGACCGGACATGGATTTCCTCCTGACCTGGTTTTTGTTGGGCCGCGGCCCTTTTCAAGATGCCTCAAAAAGGGGCGTTCAAATTTGATGTGATTCTAAAAATCTTTTATATTGCATATAGATGCATATAAAAAACCAAAAAAGCGGCCTCATGGGTCATGATAACGATTCGTGTTGACGCAGGCTGGTGGCGAGCAGGTAGATCTCCCGGCTTCCTTTTCGAACGGCCTTCGGGCGGATGGACCGGACCTTTTCGAAGGACTCCGCGATTTCCCGCCTCAGGTCTTGAATGTCTTCTCCCTCGAACACCTTGCAAAGGAAATGCCCTCCGGGCCTGAGGAGGATGCGGGCTATAACAAGGGCGGATCGCACGAGTTCCGCGGAGCGGGCCGCATCTGAGGACTTGACTCCGGTGGTGCCGGGGGCCAGATCGCTGATCACGAGATCCCTTTCTCCGATTTCATGGAGAAGCCGGTCAGGGTCCAGGGACAGTATGTCCGCCTGAATAAATCGAAAGTTATCAACCTGGGGGAGTCCCGGAACGTTGAGATCCACACCGACTACATGCCCTCGTGGCCCCGTTTTCTTCAATGCGTATTGGGTCCAGGATCCGGGAGAGCATCCCAGATCAAGCAGGCGCGCACCCGGTGGAATGAGTTTAAACCTGCGATCGATCTCTTCGAGTTTGTAGACGGATCTCGCCGGCCATTTCTCTTTCCTGGCCCGACGCGCGTAGTGGTCGTCCCACGTGTTGACCTTTGCCATGATTCAATACGCCATGCCGCGCAGGCCCCGTTTATCCAGAACATAAAGAGAATATCGCTTACCATATTCACATGTGCAATGCAAAGGAATTCACATGTCATTTTACAAGGTTCAGGTTGTATGTGCAGGAAAAAACAGTTATATTTCGAGGCATTCGCGTTGTCCGGCCGGATGCGGCAACCCTTTGAAGGCCATCGTGTGCGCCTCGCCGGGTCGAAACGCGGTTTCACGGCGGTTGCGTCTGGAAACTGATCAGGATCAAGAAGTAAGGAGAGTGACCGCGCTGTTGGACAAACGTCTCGAGCACTGGTATACAGGCTGAGCAGTGGGGATGATATGATAACCCAGATCTACGAAATCCAGACCCCCGAGGAAGCGGAGCGCTGCATTGAGCTCGGGGTGGACCGCATAGGCAGCGTGCTCCTCTCGGAGACCGAGTGGCGACAACCGGAAATCCGGGAGGCCGTTCGACTCTCCGAGGGCAGCGGGGCCCGCAACAGCCTGATTCCGCTTTTTAGCTCACAGGAGGCCCTCTACCGCGCCCTGGACTATTATCGCCCCGACTTCGTGCATTTTTGTGACAGCCTGACCGATGATCAGGGAAGGCCCGTCGACTTGGGACCTCTTCTCGAGATCCAGGCGGACCTGAAGGGGCGGTTTCCAGGGGTGGGTATAATTCGTTCGATTCCCGTGGCATATGACGGACACAATCTGACGACGTTCCCGACACTGCAGATAGCCGAACGTATGGAGTCGGTAAGCGATTATTTCCTGTCTGACACCTGGCTGGGACAAGAGCCCGTTGACGGGTTCATCGGCATCACAGGCAGGACCGGGGACAGGGATCTCCTTCGGGCGCTGGTCACCCACAGCCGGATTCCGGTGATCCTCGCCGGTGGACTCTCTCCGGAAAACGTCTGCGATTTCCTGGTGGACGTCCGGGCGGCCGGAGCGGACAGCTGTACCCGTACGAACGCCGTGGACGAGCAAGGCCGCCCGATTCGCTTTAAGAAGGATTTCGGGAAGGTCAGGACCTTTGTTCAGGAGGTGCGCCGGGCGGCCCGCGAGGTTGCCGCCGGCAGGCACAACTCCTGATTGTCACCCGAAAACCCCGCTTTCCCATATCCCGCGCGGAGATTGCGCGCATAAGAAACCAAAATTATTCGTTCTTTTGTCTATGTGGCGTCTTTACGCGAGATAAAAGGTCGTTACGGAACCATCGAGTCCTGAAACAGCCGGAGGCGTCTTCCGCATGAGGTTTCCGCAAAAGCTCAGTCTGCTCTTATTCCTCTGTCTGTTATTTCCCACTGTCTCCTGCGGAGACCAGGAGGGCGGACCGGTGCGGGCCGAGACTGCCGCCGGCCCGCACAAGGTGGTGAAGGTCGAGACAATCCGGACCGAACAGGTGCACAGCCGCGTCGAGGTCCTAGGGACCCTCAGGGCTTGGCTGAATGTCGAGGTGTCTTCGGAAATCGGCGGGATTGTCGAGCGTCTCCTTTTCGAGCGGGGAGACAGGGTGACATCGGGCCGAATGCTGGCTGAGATCGGCACTACGAGCATCCAACTCGAGGTACGGCAGGCGGAGGCGGCTCTGGCCGTTGCCCAGAGCGAACTGGACAAGGTGGAGACGGGGAGCCTTCCCGAGGAAATTCGAATCGCTGCCGCCGCCCTGGACCGATCCATGGCCGGGCTTCGTGAGGCCGAGCGTCACTACGACAGAATTAAGGGCCTCTACGATCGCCGGGCGGTCTCGGACAGCGAATACGACGCTGCGGGCAGGGCGCTCGATGCTGCCAGGGCCGATGTGGTATCAGCGCGCGAGCGTCTGACCCTGGCCGAAAAGGGCCCGCGTTCGGAGGACCGGATTGCGGCGCGGGCTCGCCGTGACCAGGCCCTGGCCTCCCTGGAGGTCGTCCGGGACCGGCTTTGTAAATCCCTTGTCCGCGCCCCCTGCGACGGGATCGCCTCATTTCGCCGTGTGGAAGAGGGCGAGGTGGTCTCACCGGGGACCCCAATCACTCGAATCACGGATATCGGACGGATGAAGATCCGCGCTTCGATCCCTGAAAAGGACCGGCCCCTGTTGGAGGCGGGGAGGGCATACCGGTTCACCGTGGACGCCCTCGAAGGTGATTCCTTTCCATGCCGGCTCGTATTTGTCTCACCTGTCGCCGACCCGGGGACACGCGCCTTCCCAGTGGAACTCCTTGTGGAGGAACACGACGACCGCATGGCCGACGGAATGACGGCAAGGGTGAGCTTCCCTCTCAGGCATCCGCGGGAGCGGATCCTTATTCCTTCCTCCTGGCTGACCGAGGTGGACGGCCGAATCGGAGTCTTTGCGGAGGAGCAGATGCAGGCGGTGTTCCGGCCGGTGAAGCTTGGTGGATACTACGATCGCCGGGTGGAAATCATCCAGGGCCTCGCTCCCGGAGACAAGGTCATCTCCAAGCCGGCGGGGCTCAGAAGCGGGGACAGGATAGAGACCGAAGAGGCGTCGCCGTGAGGCACTGAAAGGAATGTTTCTCACCCGATTCGGAATAGAACGGCCCGTGGTGGTCCGGATGACCCTTGTGCTCATCCTGGCCCTCGGGGTCTATTCCTACCGGGCCATGCCGCGCTACCTGGATCCGGATCTCACGGTGGGCCGGGCCATGGTGATCACCATCTGTCCGGGGTTCTCCCCCGAGGAGATGGAAAAGCTGGTCACCAACCGCATCGAAGAAGAGCTGCGGGGCCTTTCCGAGATCAGGCGTACAGAGTCCAACTCCTTTGATAGCACCTCCAAGATTCACATCCATTTTCATACGGACCTGTCCAAGCGGGAGATCGACAAGGGCATGCAGGAGGTCCGAAACGCTGTTGCCCGCGTTGACGACCTGCCCGAGGAGGCCGAGACCCCCAGGGTCATTGAGATAGATACGGCGGTCTTTCCGGTGTGCCTGGTGGGACTGGCCGGACCTCTGCCCATGATGCAGCTCCAGGACATAGCCTCCGATGTGAGGGATCTGCTCGAGGAGATAGAAGGGGTCTCAGAGGTCGATATCTACGGGGAGAGGGACCGGGAGATCTGGGTGGAGCTGGACCCTCTTCGAATGGCGGGTTATGGAATCACTGTACCTCAGGTGGCCCGCGCGCTGGCCGACCGCTCTCGAAATCGTCCTGGCGGCGTCCTGGAGATGGGCGAGCAGGAAACCACCATTCGCTTGAAAGGTGAGCCGGATTCTCCGGAAGGCCTCGCCGGCATAGCCCTCGCGAGCTCCGACGGAGGGACCGTATATCTCGGAGACATAGCCCGGGTCAGGCCGGCGCTCGAGCGGGCGTTCACAAAGTCATTCATAGACAAAGAAAAGGCCCTTGTCCTGGCCGTCCAGCGCAAGAAGAACACGGACATGATCAGGATCGTAGACGAGGTCAAGCTGTCTATGTCGGAGATCCGAGAACGGCTACCCGGACTGACGTGGACCCTCTACTTCGACCAGGCCAGGGTGAGCATGAAACGGATCCGGGAGCTTCAGAGCAATGCGCTGCTGGGCGTGCTGGCCGTGTTCTTTATCCTCTGGATCGCATTGGGACCGCGAAACGCCGTTTACGCCTCCATCGGCATTCCCGTCGCCTTTCTGGTGACGTTCATCATGATGCATTCATTCCGGCTGAGCATCGACGGTGTCACCCTCTTCGGGTTGATCCTCGTGCTGGGCATTATCGTGGATGACGCCATCGTGGTCCTGGAGAATATCTTCCGATACATGGAGGCGGGCGTTAGACCGGTGCAGGCGGCACTGCAGGGGAGCCGGGAAGTGCTGGGGCCGGTCCTGGCCTCGGTAACCACCAACATGGCCGCATTTTTCCCCCTGCTGTTCATGGTCTCCGGCGTGATAGGCCGCTACCTGGCCATACTTCCGCAGGTCGTGCTGTTCGCCCTTGCGGCGTCCCTTTTCGAAGTCTTTTTCATGCTTCCGAGCCACGTGGTGGAGCTGACGCCCGAGAAGGCCGTACAGCGTATCAAGAAGAGGCGCGGCCCGGACGTCTTTACTCCGCTCCGCCGCCTATACTACCCGTTTCTGAAACGGCTTCTGCGTCACCGTTACGTATCGGTGCTGGTGATAGTCCTGTCCACGAGCCTGGCTTTTGTCCTGTATTTTCAGACCAACTTCGAGATGTTTCCGAAATCCGACATGTTTCCACGCTTCAACATCCACTTCGATCTGCCCGTGGGCGTGTCCCTGGACCGAACCGAGTCCGTTCTAAAGGGGCTCTCCGACCTGGTCAAACAGGAGGTGGGCCCGGACCTTGTAGCCCCCATCGCCGTTGCAGGCATGAAGGAGGTGAACTACGAGCCCCTATACGGGCCTCACTTCGGCATGCTTAACGTGGTTCTGACCCACCAGGAAAAGCGGGACAGAAGCGTGAAGGACATCCTTGAAGGCGTGCGGGATGAGGTGGGACGCTACCTCAAGGAGCAGGGTGTCGTGGCCCACGCCCTCGAGCGGATGCTGGAAGGACCCCCGGTAGGCGCGGACGTGGACCTGAAGATTCAGTCTCCGGCCTGGGGGCAGTCGGCCGAGATCTCGAGGCGGATACGAGAGGAGATGGCTCGTTACCCCGGGATAGTGGACATTCAAGACAATTACTCCAGGGACAAGCAGTTCATGGAGGTCACGGTGGACGAGGCCCGCGCACGGGAACTGGGCCTTTCACAGGCCGATCTGGAGATGATGATTCAGGCGGCATTCCACGGTCTTGCCGTGGCAACATACAACCGGGGAGACAAGGAGGAGGAGATCAAGCTCAAGGTCCTTCAGGAGTACCGGTGTGACCTTGAAGACCTGACACGGTTCCGGTGCATCCTTCCCGGCGGCCGTATGGCTCCGCTAAATGAAGTAGCCGACATTCAAATGACTCCGGGATTTCACGATATTTATCACTATAACGGAAAGCAGACCGTCCAGGTGACTGCGAACATCAAGGCCGAACAGGAGAGCGGAGAAGAGGGCTTTCTGAAAAATATTCGAGGCCGGCGCATGACCGCGGTGGAGGCGAACCGGATAGCCGGGGAGGCCTTTGAGGTCATGCGGGACGAATTCCCAGGGGCCCGAATGATACAGGGGGGGCTGCAGGAGGAGACGAACACTTCGCTTCTGGATCTCAGGAACGCCGGCGCGCTGGCACTGTTTCTTATCTTCTTCGTTCTGGCCCTGCAGTTCAACTCCTTCGGCCAGCCCTTCATCATCATGATCACAATCCCGTTTGTCACTCTCGGTGTGATCATAGGCCTTCTGGTAACCCAGAATCCCCTGACCTTCGTGACCCTGGTGGGGCTCTTGACCCTTACGGGCATCGTGGTGAACGACTCCCTGGTGTTGATCGACTTCATGAATCGCTACCGCAGGGAGAACCCCGACAATCTGTATCTGGCGATCATCCGGGCCTGCCATGTTCGCATGCGGCCGATTCTTCTCACCTCGCTGACAACCATATTCGGGCTCGCGCCCATGGCCTTCGGCCTGGGCGGAAAGTCGCCCTTCTGGGCCCCCCTGGCCACTGCGATCATGTGGGGGCTGTCGTTCGCCACTCTGCTCATCCTCTCCATGGTCCCGGCCTATTACGCCATCCTGGAGGACATACTTCACCTGGCGCGCCACCGGCGGCGCAGGACCATGGAAACCATGCGTGAAATCGACTCCGCGTTCGAGCATCCTGACATAAGCCCCTACATGAAGAAGACGTGAAGGGGTTTTTCCTTGACACTCAAAAGGGTTTTGTCTATAGTCCGCTCGCGGACCCGGCCCGTTTAGGGCAAGCTATTTTTGGATAAATATTAATAGGTTGATGCACAACAATTCCTATGGCGCTCGAATCTCTTCTTCAGGAAAAACGCAAGGCAATAAAGGACCGCTGGCTTCAGGTCGTACTGGAGAGTTATCCCCGGGACTCCCGGCGGTTCCTGAAAAAACAGAAGGACGAGTTCGCCAATCCCGTGGGCCATACCTTCAGGACCGAACTCGACAACGTGCTTCAGGAAATTCTCGAGCCGTCGAATTCCGGACGCCTCGAGGCCTCCCTGGACCGGATTCTCCGCATTAAAGCCGTCCAGGACTTCACCCCTTCAGAGAGCATATCCTTCCTTTTTCTGCTGAAACCGATCATCAGGGCCGTTGTGGATGAATCCGGCCGGGAACAGGACCCGGCTCCGGGCCTGGACGCATTGAACACCCGGATCGATAAGGCCGTCCTCACGGCCCTTGACGTGTTCATGTCCTGCCGGGAGAAGCTGTTCATGCTCAGGGCCGATCACATGAAAAATCAGGTTTCAGCGCTTCTTCGAAGGGCGGGGCTTATGGACGAGGTTCCCTCATGGGATCCCGCATTCGAAAGAGGCGACGAGAATAATCCATTGAATAAAACTTGAAACGAGGTGGCACTCAATGAACTTTGTGGTCAGCATCGTGTTTTCAGGTGCAGTGGTCACCCTGCTCGTCCTGATACCTTTGGTGGGCGTATGGGCCTTTGATCTGCGCATCCTGTTCGGAATCGTGATCCCGTATGCGGCGGTGCTCACCTTCTTCGTCGGGCTAGTCGCAAAGATCATCGGCTGGGGAAGGTCGCCCGTGCCGTTTCGAATTCCAACTACAGCCGGACAGCAATGTTCACTCCCTTGGATCAAATGGAGCCCGATCGATAATCCAAAAGGAAACGGCGGTGTGGTGCTTAGAATGATCTTCGAGGTGCTGCTTTTCCGGTCCCTGTTCCGAAACACGCGCATGGAGTTTCGTGACGGCCCGAAGATCACCTATGAGTTCGAAAAGTGGTTGTGGCTCTTCGCCCTGCTGTTTCACTACGCCTTCCTGACCGTCCTCCTCCGGCACCTGCGGTTTTTTACGGAGCCCATACCTTTCTTTGTGACCGTCCTGGAGAAGCTGGACGGCCTCATGCAGATCGGCATCGCCCCCTTCACCGGATATCAGCTTCCCAGCCTCATGCTGAGCGGCGCGGCGATGCTGGGCGCCGTGGGTTTTCTCATCCTGCGGCGCCTGCTGTCCGCACAGATACGATACATTTCCCTTCCCTCGGATTACTTCCCACTGTTCCTGATAGGTGCGATCGGGACCACCGGGATCCTGATGCGCCACCTGCTCAAGGTGGACCTCATAGCCACAAAGGAACTCACCATGGGGCTCGTGAGTTTTCACCCGACAAGCCCTGACGGCATAGGCGTCCTGTTCTACATACACATTTTCCTCGTGAGCGTGCTCTTTGCCTATTTCCCCTTCAGCAAGCTCGTCCATATGGGAGGCGTCTTTCTGAGCCCCACGAGGAACCTGGCCAACAACAGCCGTATCGCCCGGCACATCAATCCATGGAACCACCCCGTCAAGACCCACACCTATGACGAGTACGAGGAAGAGTTCCGGGACAAGATGGTCGAAGTGGGACTTCCAGTGGAAAAGGCGCCCGAGACCCAGGGCCAGGCACCCGACGAAGGGACTGAAGAAAAGGAGTAGTCATGGCTGACGTTCCCAAACCCCAAGAACTCGTAAAGATCGATCATGCCCCGTCCCTGTACAAGGGATGGAAGGGATGGATGGACACGCCCGTCCAGATCCGCGAGGGCATCGCTTTATACGCCGGCAAGCCGCAGAGCCTCGAGTACGTGGGCATGCCCAATCCAAGGGAATGGAACCCCATGGATGAGGACTGGAAGCTCCCGGAGAACTGGAAGGAGATCATTCTGGACGGGCTGCGTGAGCGGATCGATCGGTTCCGTTCCCTCAAGCTCTTCATGGATATCTGCGTCCGGTGCGGTGCGTGCGCGGACAAGTGCCACTTTTTCATAGGCGGCGGCGACCCCAAGAACATGCCGGTCCTTCGGGCCGAACTCCTTCGCTCGGTATACCGGAGGGAGTACACCACGGCCGGCAAGATCATGGGCAAGTTCGCAGGCGCGCGCGAACTGACATACGACGTACTGAAGGAGTGGTGGTATTATTTTTTCCAGTGCACCGAGTGCCGGCGCTGCAGCCTCTTTTGCCCTTACGGGATCGACACGGCCGAGATCACCATAATAGGCCGCGAACTGCTGAATCTCGTGGGCCTCAACGTGGACTGGGTGGCTGCGCCGGTTGCCAACTGCTACCGGACCGGAAACCATCTCGGGATCCAGCCCCATGCCTACAAGGACATGATCGACTTCTTCTGCGACGACATCGAGGAGGTCACGGGTATCAGGCCGAACCCCAGCTTGAACAGAAAGGGTGCGGAGATCCTCTTCATAACACCTTCGGGCGACGTGTTCGCCGATCCCGGCACCTACACGGCCATGGGTTATCTCATCCTGTTCCACTACCTGGAGAGCCTGGGGCTGGACATCACCTGGAGCACCTATGCGAGTGAGGGCGGGAACTTCGGTTTTTTCACCAGCCATGAGATGGCCAAACGGCTCAACGCCAAGATGTACGCCGAAGCAGATCGGCTGGGAGTAAAATGGATTCTCGGCGGTGAGTGCGGCCACATGTGGCGGGTCATTCAC
The DNA here is from genome assembly GCA_041685835.1 of Desulfatiglandales bacterium. Classification (GTDB taxonomy): domain Bacteria; phylum Desulfobacterota; class DSM-4660; order Desulfatiglandales; family HGW-15; genus JAIPEI01. The sequence goes on along the minus strand of JAWLEX010000075.1, from coordinate 3,435 downwards.
CAGTACATGGACACCTTCAACGGCCCGCCTGATCACCTGGAGGTCCCTGTCTCGCCCATCACCGGGACGAAGTTCGAGAACGCCGCGTCCACCAAGATGGTCCACATCACGGAGTTCACGGCCGACCTTATCAAGAACAACAAGCTCAAGCTCGACAAGAGCCGGAACGACAACCTGGTGGTGACCTATCACGATTCCTGCAACCCGGCCCGGGGAATGGGTCTCCTTGAGGAACCCCGGTATGTGATCAAGAATGTCTGCAATCACTTCTACGAGATGCCGGAAAACACGATTCGGGAGCAGACCTTCTGCTGCGGGAGCGGCGCCGGCCTGAATGCGGGCGAGGACATGGAACTCAGAATGCGCGGGGGCCTGCCTCGAGCCAACGCGGTTAGGCATGTGCACGAAAAGCACGGTGTCAACATGCTGGCCTGTGTCTGCGCCATTGACCGGGCGGCCTTCCCGGACCTCATGAACTACTGGGTCCCTGAAGTGGGAGTCATCGGAGTCCACGAAATGGTCGGTAACGCCCTAATATTGGATGGGGAGAGGGAGCGGACCACGGATCTGCGCGGAGAACCTCTCCCCGGCATGGAGGAGGAAGAGGATGTATGACGGCGGCAAGATCATAACCGGGCTTGTGATCGGTCTGGCCCTCCTGCTGTTTCCGTTCTATTACACGGCCGGCAAGGCGTCCAGGGCGCCGGAGCGGGAACTCACGGCCGAGGCCAAGGAGGCGGGGAAGTGCATCGAGGCCACTGACTTCATGGTCACCGGGCACATGAAGATGCTCGATCAGTGGAGGGATGAAGTCGTCCGCGATGAGGAGCGTTACTACACAAGCAAGAGCACCGGCGAGGTCTACTACAAGAGCCTTCAAGTCACTTGTATGGAGTGCCATTCAAACAAGACCAAGTTTTGCGACAGTTGTCACGACTACACGGGAGTGGACCCGTTTTGTTGGGAGTGTCATATCGAACCTAAGGAGAGTGAGTGATGGGCGTCAACAGACGGGAGTTTATAAAGATCGCCGGGCTCTCCACCCTGGTGGGGCTCGGAGGAAAGACGGCTTTTGAACTGCTGGCCCCCGGAGAACTGGAAGCCGGGGAAGTCCCCCTCACAGAAGGGAAGACGTGGGGAATGGTCGTGGACATGCACAAGATGGATGATGCCCTGATCGACAAGTGCATTCAGGCCTGCCACCGCCACCACAACGTCCCCAACATCGGGAACCCCAAGGAGGAGGTGAAATGGCTCTGGACGGATACCTATCATCACTCCTTTCCCGGCCGGGAGAACGAGTATCTGAAGAATGAAATGGAGGAGATGCCGTTCCTCCTTCTCTGCAACCACTGCACTAATCCGCCCTGCGTAAGGGTCTGTCCCACCAAGGCGACCTTCAAGCGAAAGGACGGCATCGTCGTCATGGACATGCACCGGTGCATCGGCTGCAGGTTCTGTATGGCAGCCTGCCCTTACGGGTCCAGGAGCTTCAACTGGTTCGATCCGCGCAAGGCCCCGGAGGCCCTGAATCCGGGCTTCCCATGGAACCCCGAATACCCGACTAGAAGCATGGGCGTGGTGGAGAAGTGCAACTTCTGCGAGGAGCGTCTTTCAAAAGGGCAGTTTCCGGCCTGTGTGGAAGCGGCCGCCGAAGAAGTGGAGGGGGCACTGATTTTTGGAGACCTGGACGATTCCGATTCACTGGTTCGGGCGGCGCTGAGAGAGAACTACACCATAAGGCGGAAACCCGAGCTTGGAACGGGACCGAACGTCTTTTACGTGATATGAGGTCGATATGCTAGAGAAGACAATTAAGGGGAGTCAGGCATACTGGGGATGGTTGATCTTCTTGCTCGTGCTCATGGGCATCGGGTTCGTCGCATACCTGTTCCAGTTCTTCGAAGGCCTGAAGATCACCGGGATGAGCCGGGATGTCTCCTGGGGGTTCTACATCGCCCAGCTGACTTATATGGTGGGTGTGGCCGCCGGCGGCGTGATGGTCGTATTGCCGTACTACATACACGATTACAAGGCCTTCGGCCGAGTCACGATCCTGGGCGAGTTCCTGGCCGTCGCCGCAGTGATCATGTGCATTCTATTTGTCTTTGTGGATGTGGGGCAGCCGGTCCGTATCATGAATGTGGTGATACATCCTACTCCCAACTCCATATTGTTCTGGGACTTTTTCGTGCTGAACGTTTACCTGTTCCTGAACATTATCGTGGGATGGAATGTCCTTAGTGCGGAGAGAAAGGGGATTTCATACCAGAAGTGGGTCAAGGTCCTGGTCTACATTTCCATTCCATGGGCGTTCAGCATCCACACGGTCACGGCTTTTCTGTATGCGGGTCTTCCGGGACGGCACTACTGGCTCACCGCGATCATGGCCGCAAGGTTCCTGTCGTCCGCCTTTGCCGCGGGGCCGGCACTCCTGTTGCTGCTCTGCCTCATTGTTCGAAAGGTGAGCAGGTTTGATCCCGGCAAGGAAGCGATCCGGACCCTGGGCGGGATCGTGGCTTACGCCTTCATCATCAACGTCTTCTTTTTCCTGTTGGAACTCTTCACCGCATTTTACAGCCAGGTCCCGGGCCACATGCACGCCTTTGAGTTCCTCTTCGTGGGCCTGGACGGGCACACCTACCTGGCACCTTGGATGTGGACCGCCACCGGGTTCGCCGTTGTGGCGCTGATCCTGCTCATAGTCCCGGCCACGAGGCGAAACGAACAGACACTGGCCGTGGGTTGCGGTGCGGTGATCATCAGCACGTGGATCGATAAGGGCCTGGGCCTGATCATCGCCGGGTTCACGCCCAACCCCTTTGAGCGGGTGACGCCCTATTGGCCGACTTTGCCTGAAATACTCATCTCCATAGGCATCTTTGCCACGGGCTTTTTTATCCTCACCATTCTCTACAAGATGGCCGTCGGCGTCAAGGAAGAGGCGGCCGGGCTTTCCTGAGCCGGGAAACTAAAAACACTTGACACAGTGGAGTTCCTCTGTTACATCCTGCCGTGTCTTGTTCCCGGAGGTGTTGCCGGGGTTGATTAATAACACTCAAGTTGTTGGATTTCTGATTCAATTCCAAATATGGGAGGAAGAGAGAATGGGTTACGAGGTCGTAGTGGACAAGGAAAAGTGTGAAGGTTGCGAGGAATGCGTCGAGGTATGCCCCGTGGACGTCTATGAAATGGTTGACGGGAAGTCGGAGCCGGTGAACGCCGAAGAGTGCCTGGGTTGCGAGAGTTGCGTAGAGGTCTGTGACGCGGAAGCCATCACCGTCACTGAGGTGTAACCAGGGCCCTTTACCAGGCGGAAGTAATTCAGAAAGAAGATAAGAAGACAAACGCCTTGCCCTTCTTGAGGGGTGGGGCGTTTTTTTGATCTGAGCGGTCAGCGGTTGGCTTTTTCTTACGTTCAACAAGAAAAGGGCC
>JAWLEX010000197.1:0-3682 GCA_041685835.1 Desulfatiglandales bacterium | reverse complement strand
GTGATCTATTATGACTTTGAGAACGGCCGCCGGAAGATCTATATGAGGACCCTCTGCCGTCTTGCCCGCCTCTCCGAGGAGGAGATCAGGCTGGACAGCTCAAAGGAGACCGCAGACCGGGAGCAGGGCGGCCGCAAGCGACTTTCCGAACTGCTTCATTACTTCCGGGTGGTCACAGACCGAAAGCTCACCCCTGATATCATGCGCCGTCACATAGAGTTTCTCCAGCACGAGACCGCATCGGACCACGCCCTTGTGGTGGTGGACAGCCTTCACAAGCTTCCCTTCAAGAACTTGTCCGAGCGGCGCACGGGCATTGATGAGTGGCTGAGGCACATGGAGTCCATTCGGGATGAGCAGAACGTGGCCTTTCTGGTGGTTTCGGAGCTCTCCAGGGGCCAGGGCGGTAGCTATTCGGGCAAACCGGACCTGGCCTCGTTCAAAGAGTCGGGTGACATCGAGTACAGCGCGGACAACGCCATGATCCTGGTGCCCCACTGGGACCCCCTGGACCCTGTGTCCACGGCGGAACGCAAGAGCGGCCTCTGGCTGGTGGCGAGCCGGGAGAACAGCCCGGGCCGCATTGCAGAGTATGTCCTGGAGTATCCCTACTGGGGGTTCCGGGAAGAGGCGATTTAACCCCTACCCGGGCCGGCGGCAAGGGGGGTCCTCCTTGGCCCCTTCCAGGATCTTGCGCAAGCGGTTGCGTTCGGCCTTTGCCCTGCGGAGACGGTCTTCGAGGGCCTCGCGCTCCGGGTGCGGGCTCTTCAAGAGGCGCCTCTCCAGGTCCCCCGTCTCCCGCTCCAGGCGGTAGAGCTCCCGGGCGACTAATTTAATGGACACGGCTGCTCATTCCTCTTAAGCATATCAGATCTTCCGGGTATCCGGAGGTTCCTCGTCAGGATCGGAGTCAGGATTGAGCTCCCGGAGCTTCTCCCGAAGCTTGCGGATCTCCTCGCGGATTCGAGGGATGATCTCCTCCTGGATCTTTTCCCGGGCGTCTTTTTCAAGGCCCTTGAGTTCGTCGATCAATCCCTGGAGCTCGTTCTTGAGTTCCTCGCCGTTGTCGGGACCGGGTTCAGTGCCGGAGTCATCAGACACTGATTCGATTCCCGGTGAGTACGAAACGGCCCCTGCGGTTTCCGGCCCGCACCATGGGGCCGTGGCAAGGGCCAGGAGGACGGCCGCTCCGATTCCCAGGGCTCCTCTTTTCATGATGTATCCTCCCGGAGTTCCTTCCGGCCGGTCAGGGCGCGGTTTCGAGTTGAAGTGCGGCATCCCGGCCGGGTGAAATAAGGCGGGCCACGGCCTCGGGGCCGAATTCGAGCCCGTAAAAGAGTTTACGTTCCACGTCCCGGCAAACGGCAAAGTTTCTTTCGATCCTCTCTATAAGGCCCTTTCGGCCCTTTCCGTATCGCAGGATCAGGTCCTCCAGCCGTTCTTCGAGGCTGACGATCCGGTCGTGGTTGACCCGCTTGTCCGCGTAAAAGACGATCTCTTTTTCAAGTATCGCGGCGTCGGGCCGGAAGTCCTCGAGCCTCACGTGCTCGCCCACGATGGCTGCGATCTCGTCTAGCCCCAGCTCGAGACACATGTCCCGCCCCTTGGCCGCGTGGTCTTCGCCGGTCTCGAGGCACCGGGCCTTGGCAATGTCGTGGAGCAGGGCCCCGGCGCGTATCATGTCTTCGGAGAGATGCACTCCCGCATGAATATGGGCCTCTCCGATCAGGACCGCCGCCTCCTCCACCATGATGGAGTGCCTGCGGATGTGCTCCGGCATACCGACCTCCTCCATAAGCGAGAGGCACATGTCAAGCGATGGGATCATGGACGGCGCTCCTGGTCTTGTCTCATAAAAACCGGATTCCTCTTGACCCAGGTCAAGGGAAACCGGTGTGGTTCTTACCATACTATACTCAGTATGAATGAAAACTTTCCCCGGGTCAAAGGGAGAGGCCCGGGACAAGTTGAAGCTCTCCGGTGCCACGCCCTCCGGCGGGAAGATTTGGATGGCCATTGTCTCAGGACGGTACCAGGTGATACAATCGACCATGTCCTCGAATGGTTTTCCGAGATCTATTTGCGTGAACTACTGGGGAATCTCATATCAGGTCAAGTGTAGGTCGGCTGCCAGTTGCGCCCTGGTGTACTGCAAACGGTTTTTAAGGATTTTACCCACATTGCGCATGAAGAAAAACCCCAATTCGTAGTCCTCGAAAAAAAGTTTTTCCAGGTGGCTGCCTTTCCAACGGAACACCTTGCTTTTTTCCACGGCGGTAGCATTCGCAATGTAGGTGCGCATATCTGTATCCACGAGCGAGGAAATCCCGAAAACCTCTCCGGGTAGAACGTCCTTTATGCGGCAGAGACGGGAAGAATTGATCCCGAGCTCGAGCGCCACTTTTCCCTCTATAACCGCGTAAAAATAATCGGCATACTGGTTTTCCTTAAAAAGCGGATCCCCCTTTTTGAAAGTTTCCGTCTCGGTGATGGTTTCGATTTTTTTTAGAACAGGTTCTTTCAGGTCGGCAAATAACTTGATGGTCTTCAAATCAGTCAAAATGCTCATCGGCAACTCCTTTTTCATCAAAAAGGCTTAATTATACTAATTAAGTAGACTATATATGCTTATATATCAGGAATGGGGAAAACCGGTCAAGCGGAAAAGGGCCGCCACCCCCGCCTGTTAATTTATCGGAGCTTATGATAATGTACGAGCTTGTTATGCGCAAGTTTGTCGAGATCATGAAAGGCCCTTCAGGTTCAAAGAGAGTCAATTTGAACAGCCGGGCTTTGAAAACCATTTAAGTCAAGAGGGTTACGAATGAAATATATCGCTTCTATCGTGGCTTGGTCCGCAGCGTTTTTGCTGTGTATTCCCTGTGCCGTAAATGCCCAGACAGCGGCGCCGCTTCTGGATATAGAAGAACCCATATTCGACGCCGGAGAGGTCAAGGAAGGGACTCGCTTATCTCATGATTTTATCATTGTTAACCGGGGAAAAACCACTTTACAGATCCAAAAGGTATCGCCGGGATGAGGGTGTGCGGTTGCGTCCTATGACAGGGCCATTCCCCCGGGAGGGGAAGGAAAGATTACACTTGTTGTAAATACCAAGGGATATGAAGGAAGCATGTACAAGACCGCCGTGGTGAACACCAATGATCCGATCCAGGCCAGGTTCACCGTCGGAGTCCGAGCCTTTGTCAAAGTTCCGATATCGCTGAAGCCAAGGTACGTTTTGTTAAAAGGAGTGAAAGACAGACAAACAACAAGGACCATTGAGATAACAGCAGGACTCGATACGCCCCTGGAGCTGGAGCCGGCTGAATCCAATCTCGGGGGCATGTTGACATATCGCATTGAGGAAGTGGAAGAGGGCCGCATGTTCAAGGTGTATTTCACCAACCTCCCGGAGGCATCCGGCTCCTTCAGGGGGTATCTAAACCTGAAAACCAATTACCAAGAAATGCCTGTTATAAACATTCGCATCAATGTGAGAATTCAAAGTCCTTAGTGCCTTACTCCTGAAAAGCTGTCAGAAAAAACAAGAAGTATTGATGTTGTTATAATCCAAATCGAAATCGAAATCGGGATCGGGATCGCAATCGGGATCGCAATCGAAAGAGAACAAAATGATACTTGACACGAAAAGCTTGATGTCTACCGCTGTGTGAAGGAA
>JAWLEX010000074.1:0-16227 GCA_041685835.1 Desulfatiglandales bacterium | reverse complement strand
CCCAACACCCCTGCCAGGACGTGGCCCGCGCGCATGAGACTTCTCAGGTTGTCCGCCGGAAGAACGTGGTGGATGTAAGGAAGCGCCACTCTCATGCCGTGGCAGAGTCCAGGCCTTCATAACATTGCAGGCGAATCAGCCTGGTCTGGAACAGCCGTGACATGACCAGGGCGACCTCGGTCTTGCCCACGCCGGGCTCTCCTTCCAGGAACAGGGGCTTACCGAGCTTGTTCGAGAGGAAAATCACGGTCGCCAGAGGGCGGTCCGCAATGTAGCGACCCGAGTTCATGGCCTCCATAACCTGGTTCACCGTTTCAAAGCTCTGCTTCAACTCCATGGCTCGTCCTCGAGTCCCGTCCTTTTTTTGGGACGGGCCGCAGTTATCATCTCTTCTTGAACAAGGCCTCGAGCGCTTCCATGGCGTCCCCCCGCTTCGTGCCGTATCCACGATTGGCCGCCTTGGTGCCACGAGGAAGAAAAAAATCACAGAAATTGGAGCGTTCCTTGTCCCGAATCCGCTCGGCACTCACTTCCTTGCAGTCATTGTATGCACGAGGGTCATAGAACTTACACTGTCTGCAACAACGCAGATCACGACCGCATTTCGGACAAACGGCACTCCGGCTGACAACGCCGTCCAGTTTTATCCTGGAGCCACAAAAGGCGCAATTCATGGTACTGGGTTCCTCCTTTTTCGGGCGGGCGCCTGCCTTGGGGCAGACGGGAAGGGGCCGGGAAGGCTTTACAATCCGAGGGCCTCTTCATACAATAAAGTAAGGGCGCGTTGAAACGCGATCCCGGAAAACATATGACGAATCTTTAAAACCGCTATTGTTCACAAAGAACGTACCGCAGTGCTCGCCGCACCGCGGGGCGGGGAGTATGTGCCTTGAAAGACAGGGGGGGCCCTCCCTATACGCTGATAAATCACACGGCGGACATGGGCGTTCGCATCCGCGGGAGCAGCCTGAAAGAGTTGTTCGAAAATGCGGCCCTCGCCTTGACGGACCTCCTTGTGTCGCCCGGCCGTCACGGGGAGCCGGCTCCCTTTCCCCTGTCCGTCACCGGAGACGATCCGGTGGACCTGCTGGTCAGGTGGATGGGAGAAGTCCTGTATCTGTTCGAGGGTGAGGCCCGCATAGTCGCGGACGTCCGCATCGAGACACTGACTTCCGATCATATCGAGGCCGTGGCCCGGGTCTTTCCGTTCGACCCGGACCGGGACGAGCCCTTGAACCAGATCAAAGCTGTCACGTATCATAAGGCGGGCATTACGGAAACCGATGGACAATGGGAGGCCCTCCTAGTCCTCGACGTCTGAGTCCGGCCGCAGGCGGCGCACGACGTCTCGACTTAGAAGCGGGCTTTTCGGTGGAACGCCTACATGCATATCCGTCTCAATAAACTGGATGACTATCGTTGGGAAATCCCACGAACCGGCGACATGCGGGTCCCGGGCCTGGTGTTTTCCAGTCCCCTCCTGATCGATTCCCTCCGAACAGACCAGAGCCTGCGTCAAGTGGCTGACGTTGCGTGTCTTCCGGGCATCGTTGGCCGGTCCCTGGCCATGCCGGACATCCACTGGGGTTACGGGTTTCCCATCGGCGGTGTGGCGGCCTTCGCCCCGGACGAAGGGATCGTATCCCCCGGGGGTGTCGGGTACGACATCAACTGCGGCTGCCGGCTTATGACCACTTCTGTGGACGCAAGCAGCGTGAGCCCTCGTATCCGCGAACTCGTCACCGCCCTTTTCAGGGACGTGCCGGTGGGTGTAGGCACCACGGGCCCCGTGCACCTCGGGACGAGAGATGAGGCCGCGGTCGCCGTCCAGGGGGCCGCATGGGCGGTCAAGAACGGTTTCGGAGAAAACCGCGACCTCGAGTTCACCGAAGACAAGGGCGTCATGGCCGGCGCCGATCCCGATGCGCTGAGCGACCGTGCCGTGAAACGAGGCAGGAATCAACTGGGCACCCTGGGCTCGGGGAATCACTTCCTGGAACTCCAGGTGGTAGACAAAGTCTTTAACCAGGACATTGCACACACGTTCGGACTTCATGAGGGTCGTCTTGCCGTGCTGATTCACTCCGGGTCCAGGGGTTTCGGGCACCAGATCTGCGATGATTTCCTAAAGGAAATGACCGGCAGGGTCTCCTCCTTCGGCATCCAACTGCCCGATCGCCAGCTTGCATGCGCCCCGCTCTGTTCCGGCCTGGCCAAGCGGTATCTGTCGGCCATGGCCTGTGCCGCAAATTACGCTTGGGCCAACCGGCAGATCCTGATGCACCTTACCAGGGAAACAATCCAGGCCTGCCTGGGAATCACACCGACCGATTTGGGGATGAAACTGCTGTACGATGTCTGTCACAACATTGCAAAAATGGAAATTCATGAGCTGCACGGGCGGCCCACTTCACTGTGCGTTCACCGAAAAGGAGCCACGCGTGCACTTCCTCCGGGTCATTCGGCGCTCCCTCCCAGCTATCAGGAGTCGGGGCAGCCCGTCCTGATACCGGGCGACATGGGAACCTACTCATATGTCCTGGCGGGCGCCCCCGGCGCAATGGCCGAGAGTTTCGGCTCCACCTGTCACGGCGCAGGGCGGGTATTGAGCCGAGGACAGGCCGTCAAGGCCGCCAAGGGGCGGTCGATACACCGCGAACTGGAAGACAAAGGGATCTTTGTGCAATCCAGGGGCAAAAAAACTATAAAAGAGGAGATGCCCGAAGCGTATAAAGACGTTTCCCTGGTCGTTGATGCGGTTCACCAGGCAGGCCTGGCACACACGGTAGCACGGTTGAGACCGCTCGGCGTGGTCAAGGGTTAAACCCTGACGGTGAACCCCGCACGACACCCAGCAGCCAGGTGCGCAGTAAAATCAACATATCAGGGTCCCGTTCAGCGGTCAATCTAAAAGATGCTGCCAACCCTCCCTCGACCCGGGCCGGGCGGGAGGGGCTGCACTTCAAGGAGAACCTATTTGTCGACCGGCGTAAAAGCGGCCTCGATTATTTTCGCGGCGGGCAAGGGAAGCCGCATGACAGGGTACGACGGAAACAAGACCCTTCTGCCCCTTATCCCCGGCGCAACCCCCTTTCAGGGAGACCGGCCCATGCTGCTCCACATTCTCGAGCAGCTCCCAAACGGCCCCAAGGCCCTGGTGGTCCATCACCGGAAAAATGAAATACTGCTGGCGACCGAAAACCTGAACGTCTCCTACTGTGATCAACCCGTTACCAACGGCACCGGCGGGGCGCTTCTTGCAGCACGCCCCTTTCTCGAGTCCGTAAAAAAGGGCGGCGTCATCATCACCATGGGAGATGTCCCCTTAGTCGGCCGTGGAACTTATGAATCCCTTCTGGACCGCCTCGAAGACCATCCCTTCGTAGTCCTGGGTTTCACACCCGGGGACAGAAAAAAATACGGCCTCCTGGACACAGAGGGGCCTTTCGTAAAACGAATCGTCGAGTGGACATACTGGCACCGGTTTTCACCTACGAAACAGGAGGGGCTCAGGGTCTGTAACGCCGGCATATATGCCGCACGAGTTGAGATACTACGGTTTTATCTGGACCGCCTCGAAGACCGTCCCCATGCAGTAATTAAAGAACAGCAAGGCCGGTTCGGCGAAATCAAGGAGTACTTCATCACGGACCTCGTTGAGCTACTCGCAGAGGACGGACTAAAGACCGGCTTCGTGGTCGCGCGGGACGAAAGAGAAGTCATGGGGATCGACGATCCGGCGGCGTTGAGGGCGGCCCAGAAACTCTTCAGGCTCCTCTTCTCCCCGTAATCACTCCAGGGGGGCTCCTTTGCCCTTCATGGATTACGCGGTCCGCTTGAGCCGCACTACTTTTTGCGGCTTATCGATCTTCGGCAACTCCGCCTCCATCGCCCTGCCTCCGTTTCCTTCTCCCTGTACCGACCCGTCGAACAGCACCTGCCTGGGCATTCTGTCCACGATCACGGGGACCTGCTCAGGACGAATGTCCAGTCTTTCCAGCGTCGGACGGAGCGACTTCGTGCCGATCCTTTCCAGTTCATGGCCCACCATGAAACGGGACATGAGCAAATCCGCCAAGTAGACATGGTGAGTAAGATCCGGGTTCACCATGGAGTTTTCAGGCTGGTGATGATGTCTTATGGCGTCGGCCAGGCTTTCGGAAAGGGCCCATTGCTCGGCAAGAAGTCCTCCGACCTCGTCATGGGACATCCCGAACGTCTCTTTCTCCAAGTCTACCAGGCTCACCCCGTTCATTTGGGTTTGGCGGTAAAACATTGGTGTCACAGGGGATATATACTGGTCCAGGACCACTTTTCCGATGTCGTGCAGGAGCCCTGCAGTATAGGCGATATCCGGGGAAACCAGACCTGTGAAATTGGCCAGGCCCTCCGCTGTCATGGCCGTGCCAAGGGCGTGTTTGTAGAGCCCTCCCTTGCATATGGAATAACCCACATCCCGCTCCGGGAAGAAATCCTCCAGGGCCGCTGTCAGGATGAACTGCATCAGCCTTTTTTCTCCAATCATTATCAGGGCCCTGTCAATCGCATCCGTCTTGATCCCGAACCGGGCTGAATTGCACAGCCGGATCACCTTGGCGCTGATGACCTGGTCCCTTCGGGTCTCCTCGGCGACCTGCTCCATGTCATAGGTCCGCCGCCTGATCATTCGAATGATCTTGAGTGCGATCTGGGGAATAGGAGAAACCGTCTGCAGGGCCTTCTGCAGCCGTTCGAGGGAAAGCGGGAACAATTCTTTGGGAGTGTCGTCCACCCGGTCCGGACCGAACGGCGCGATGTGGCACTGGAAAGTGTACAGGTTCAGGCCGAGCCTGCAGGTGAAAAAACCTCCGGTTTCCTGCGTTCCAATGGGAATGCCCTTCCTCCTGAGGACCTTCTCCACCACGTCCGCGGTACGTCCGCCGATATCCAACTCGAGATCGCACTCGGAAAGGACCCCGACAAGGGCTCCCCCGGCCACCACTGCCTCCATATTCTCAGGAGAGGCGCCTGCCACTTCAAGAGCATCAAGAAACAGGGGAAGGCCTGTAGCCGCATAAGTCTCGGGCTGCCAGAAACAATCCATTCCAGTCGGTTCAGGCAGGAGAAAATGTGCGAGCCCGCCTACTCCCGCCTCCCGGTCATAGATCGCAACACCCACGCAGGATCCCAGGTAGGCCTCCAGGATCTCTTTTCGCCGGGGGACCACCGCAAAAGTTCCAGACGCCACCGAACTGGTGGGATAACGGTATGCCATAGTAAAACCCTTTCATGCCGGACGCGGCAATACACCTCTTGGTAGAAGAAAAGGTCGCTATAAGCTGATAATCGGAATCCTTTAACACCTCATCGGCTCACAGCCTCATAAACTTGAGAGTAAACAGCTTAAGGATTGCAACGAATCAGGGCCGAGGGGCGGCCGCCACGCGGAGAACCGCGGGGACCAACTCCGCCGCCACCGGAAGACTGCCCGGCTGCTCACCGTCCATGTCAAGAAGTACCTGTTCAGGGGACCATGCCTCGATGCACCTTCCTGTAAACGAACGGATCTTGGAATGGCTCATCAGTGTCCCGTTGTACAGCCTGGGCAGGTTAAAGAACACTTCCCACAAGGCAAGGGCTCCGATCGCCGTGACGTGAAACAGGCCGTCATCCGGCCGGGCATGCGGCGCAACCCACATGCCTCCTCCATGGTATTGTCCATTGGCCACCGCGATGTTCCAGGCCATTGTCTCGAACACGGGCCCGTCATCTATTTGAAAACTGATCCTCTTCTTGCGAAAGAGAAAAACGGAAACCAGGGTGGCTCGAATGAAGGTGAGAAAGCCGCCCAGGACCTTTGCCCCCCGGTTGACCCGTGCATCAACCTCCCCGCCCAGGCCGAAGCTTACCATGTTGTGAAAAAAACGGTGTTCCGCGGTTCCATCGTTTCCACGAAATGCAATCCGACCTGCATCGATCATTCGGGTGGCCCCGCTTGCAATCACCTCCATGGCCCGTCTCGGGTCCTTTGGAATGCCAAGGGTCCTGGAAAAGTCACAGCCTGTCCCGCAGGGGATATATCCCAGGGCCGCCCTTGCCGGCCCGCAGGAATTGGACAGGAGTCCGTTTACGACCTCATTCAAGGTCCCGTCGCCGCCGACACAAACCACAAGATCAGACCCGGTACGGGCCGCCTCGCCGGCTAAACGCATCGCGTCTCCCGGTCCCGTCGTGACTCCGGCCTCATAAGGTCCGATCACTCGGGCCGCCAAGTCCCGAACCCTGTCCCAGGTCTTTACCGCGCTCCCCGCCCCTGCGTTGGGGTTGACAATAAACGCCGGCTTGTTGAATTTATTCACGCGCCCAGTTCCACAGTGCCTGCTCACTCAAACCCAACGGAAGTAAACGTGATCACCACCAGCCACACATAACCGAGGATTGGTTGAAAAGCCGTGATGTAAACGGACCTCACCATCGCCCAAGAAACCTTCAGCCCTTTCAGTGGAAAACCGCCCATGGCTCCCGGGGCGCCTAGCTCCGACCCCCAGGAGAGGAACTGACGCCCTCAACTGTGAATTCGCTTATGTCTTCGGGTAAGTCCTGAAATATAACCATGAAAGGCACTTTACCGCCGGTAGGAACCGCCACGTTCCGGCCTTCTCTCCCTCCACGCCGGTTCAAACGCTCCTCCAGAAACTCCATGGACCTGCCTACGAGTTCCCCCCGGGTGAAGGAGTTACCCGCATACACGGTTCGGGACCTGACGCTTCTGCCCTGCCCGTCCAGAATGGAGGCCTTTACGCTGATGAAGCTCCGGGGCTCTGAGTAGTTGTTCACAACTGCCCCCCGTATTACAAACCGCTGCTTTCCTTCCTCGGTGAGAACGAACGAACCCTTGACTCCTTCAAATGAGAGTCTCCTCACGCCAGGATCTACCTGGGACTTTTCCGCGCGCGGCTTCATGAAGGTCAGGACCTCCTGAACCCGTCCCGGAGCCAGATAATGGAGGGCTGCATAACCGAGGCCTATCAGGAGAAGGAGTCCCAGCAGTAAGGGCGCCAGGATAGACCGAGGGCCTCTCCTTGCCGCCGCAACAGGAGAAAAAGCGGATTCGGGGGGCGGTTCAGCGGCCCGCTCCCTTTTGTCGGCATCCTCCCGCGTGATCTCTTCTTCGATTCGGGAAGCCCGATCAAGAGCCTCCTCCATGTCAGCCGGTGCTTCTTCGATATCGGAGATGTCTTCAGGGGAAAAGGCCTCTATCTTTTCCAGGTCCTCTGAACCTTCAACTTCTTCGCCCGAATCCTCGTCGAATGCGAGGTCAAGCCCGTTGTCCAAATCATCCAGGGATTCCTCCGAATCGACCGCAGCAGCGGAGAAAGCGGGGATCTCGTCCAGGTCGGGAAGAGAGTCAAGAATCACGGTCTCTTCAGGTCCTTCCTGCTCCGGCCGCAGGACCTCCTCCTCTAAGGATGCCTCCTTTGGGGGATAAGCCAGGAAGACGTTCCGGCACAGGGAACAGCGGACTTTGGACCCCTCCTCCTTCAAGAGGGATTCGTCGAGCTTGAACCTGGAGTGACACTCCTCACACTGAACGATCATGGACGACCTCCTGCTTGAGATGTCCGTCAGTCAAGCGCATAGATGTCCGGCAAGTGCCGGAACCGCTCATTGCAGTCCAGACCGTACCCAACGAGAAAGCCCCTATCCACCCGGAATCCGGAATAGTCAATGGGGACTTCCTCTTCACGGCGCTCCCTCTTGTCGATCAGCACGCAGACGTGAATGGGATCAGCGCCTTTTTTCTCCACATGCCTCAGAATGCGTTTCAAGGTGCGCCCGGTATCAATTATGTCTTCAACAACAATGACGGGCTCTCCGGCGATATCTATCTCTATGTCCTTGGTAAATCGAATTTCACCGCTCGACACCGTGCCCGCGCCGTAACTGGCCGCCCTGATAAAATCGATCCGGCACGGAATCGTCAACTCACGAACCAGGTCTCCGAAGAAAAAAACGGCGCCATTGAGTATCCCGATAAAAACGGGTTCTTTTCCGGTGAACTTCTCGGAGACGGCCTTGGCGATCTCCCTGACCCGCTCCCTGATAAGGTCCCGGGAAAATACGAGCGTCTTTGTCTCAGGTTCCTGTTCCATGAATTCCCGTCGGATTTCCGCCATTCCAACCGGCCGGACAGGCTTGTGAATGCGCATGGGGTCTGTCCGCGCCCTTTCCGGGCATAACGGACAGAAACGGGTTCAGTCCCCCGCCGTTTCTTTCGTGGAAAGAAAAGGGAGGGGCGCCTGCTTTCTGTAGGCCAGGGCCTGGCAGGAGGCGATGAGATTTCCCTGATCGTCGGTCACCTGAATGAAGTAGGTTCCCGTTTTCCGGCTTCGATGGATTTCCCTGGATTCCGCACGGAGAGTGGCACCCGATCGTGGAGGCTTATGGTACGTCATGGTTAAGTTCAGGGCCACAGCAACGGTGCCGTGGGAATTGCATGACACCTGAAAGGCCTCATCCACAAGAGAAAAAACAGCGCCGCCGTGGGTCATTCCCAAAATGTTTCCACAATCCTCCCGGGGCGTCATTTCCACCACCGCGCGGCCGGGCTCGACGGCTATGAGGCGCAATCCGAGCTTCTGTGCATAGGGCTCCCCCTCAACCTGCCGGAAAAATTCTTCAGTAGTACTCCTGCCCATGACGCTGTTACTCCTCGCTATTGTCGGGAAGTCTCGACCTTTCTATCAGACCTGACTCTTCAGATCAACCTGAAAGCCCGACGGGAAAGGTTATCGGCGTCTTTGCGCCATGGCGGAGAGATTGAAGTCTTTTCTCGTTTCAACGACCTTCGAGCACTTCATCCATTCGGCAACCCTTCTCGGGAACGGGCGGGAAATAGATGGTGAACGTGGTTCCTCCGGATTCCATACAGTCGGCGGCTTCGCTGCAAGCAGGACAGTCGGCCACGTCGCCCGGACAGAGGTCCGTGTCAAGCGGAATCTGGGGACAGCGGGACGAAGTCATTTCGATTTTGAAATGGTACTGTTCGGAAAAGATCTTCATTCGCAGCAGATCAGCTCCCTTCCCCCCTGCATTGAAATCAAAGGGTCTCTTGGAGGAGTAGTCCATGGTGTCCTGGGTGGAGAAGAACCCCTCGAAGATCCGCCGCTGATTATCCTCGGTGATGCCGACGCCGCAATCCTGCACCAGGAGTTCGCAACCATCGCCTTTACCCCGCACTGATACAGATATCTTTCCTCCGTCCGGCGTGTTTTCCACGGCATTTTTAACCAGTCCGTCCACGACCTTGCGAAGCACTTCCCCGGGCAGGCACACCAGCGGAGCCTCCTCCAGCCGGCGTTCAACATACACGTTCCGGTGTGAAAACTGAGAAGCCAGGTGATCCAGGCGGTCCTCCACGAAGCGAGCCAGCCTGAACTCCTGCAGAGCCGTCTCCTTGGGACGATAAACCTCCTCGATCCGGCTCCTCAAGCGCTCCACTACACCCCCCTCCCCGACTTCTTCGGCCACCAGGGCCTCCAACTCGTCGGCACACTGGTCCAGCATCGAGGACAACAGGGTGTATGTCTTGTAATCCGCACCCCTCATGATGTCCTCCACCTGGTACTGTATCTCGAGAAGCCGCTGAAGGTTGCGCTGTGCTCGTTTTATGGTGGGTTTCCAGCGTTCTTCGGGCAGGTCGGAAAGACGTTTTGACAGGATGTTCAACGATGCCGAGAGCACGGAAAGAGGGGTCTTAAGCTCGTGGGACAGGTGGTTTATCACCCGGTCCTTGGCCCGGTTCAGACTGATAACTTCGCGGTAGGCGGCCTTGAGTTCCTCCGAGAAGCGGGCGTTTTCAATGGACAGGGCCACCGTGCTGGAAATCATGTTGAGAAGTTCCACGTCAGTTTGATCAAAATCACCGGCCTTCTTGTTTATGGCACAGAGAACTCCGATGATACGGTCCCCGCTCCTTAGCGGAACATCGAGCATGTTCCGGGTCGGGTAGCCGAGCTGTTTGTCCACAACGGAATAAAAATTAGGGTCCTTGGATGTGTCTGGGACGATGATCGACTCGCCGGTCCGAACGACATTCCCGGAAACTCCCTTGTCGGCCGGGTACCGGATCTTCTTGGCCCGCTCCCGGGTGGAGGAGTCTTCGTGAGACACTCCGAGAAAGAAGAACTCCTTTTTTTCCTCGTCGAGAAGAATAACCAGGGCGCCCTGGACCTCGAGGAGGCGTCTGATTTCTGCGCTTACGTAATCCAGGAGGTCTTCCAGGTCGGGATAGGCGGGAAGGGCCGTGCTGATTCGCAGCAGGGCTTCGTTGTTCCGGCTCATCCTTTTTTCCCGGGTCACGTCTCTTAGAAAGACGAGTTCTCCTCCGAGCTCGTCTCCGTCACCCCTGAAGAGCGCCCCGCGCATCACTATGTCGATAATGCGGCCGTCCTTTGTAAGACGCTTGGTCTCGTGTCGCGGAATGATTTTCTCACGAAGAAGCCTCTGGATGTTCTCCTGGTTTTCCTGCTGGAGTGCGGGAGGCACATAAGGGATCCGTTTTCCCTGAAGTTCGCTCAGGGTCCAACCGAACACCCGGGTAAACGCCGGATTGAGGTAGCTCACTATACCGTCCAGGGTGAAAACAACCATGGGATACGGGATGAAATCCAGGAGCGTCCTGTATCGCTGAGCCGACTTCCTGCTCTCTTCATAAAGACACTGGAGCTGGTACTCGGACTCCTGAAGGGCGACCCTGGAGCGCACCTTTTCCGTAACATCCCGGGCTATCCCACGAAACCCGACCTTCTCCCCTTGCTTGTTGGTTATCAGGCTTGCTGAGAGTTCAATGATGCGGGTCCGGCCTTCCTTGTCCACGATCTCCCAGGAGAGATCTGAGACCGGGTCCCCTGTATCGTATATCTCTTTAAACATCTCGAGTGCTTGGCGGGCATGGGGTTCGTCCATGAACCGCCTGAAGTTCTGCCACTGAATGTCTTCACGGGGATACCCGAAGGTCCTGCAGAGGGCCGAATTGAAGTAGGTGAAATTTCCGTGAATATCAACCTCGTATACACCATCGTTGATGCCCTCGATAAATGCCCTGTAACGCTCCTCGGAAACGCCCTCGGAAGCCTTCAAGGCCTTTGCGGCGTCGTCCTTTTCTGTTATTCCCGCCATGACCCCCCCCGCCCTGTGCCATTAGCTCTCTAGTGCCTCTAATCGCTGCTCTTTCTAATGCTGAAAACCAACGCCTATCGGCTAATCGCTATCCGCACATATTGACAGCCCTCAACATGCCCGGATCAATTGAGCCCTGTTTTGACGGTTTCGCAAAAAAACGCTCGACCGGCGCCGGCAACCCCATAACGCATTGGAATTACGAGGCCGGATGACCTGGTTCCGGGCTTTTTGCGACTAAATCAATTTTAATACACTGCCGGAAGGCCGGATTCCGTTTCCATCGGCCTTTCCCGTCGTCTTTCGGTGGAGGGATTGTAACCCATATGTGCAGGAATTGCCATGACAATTCTGTTGTGATCGGCTGAAGACATGTGTTATGTTGTGCCGACCGTGCGCTGGTTGCTTCGCCGGGACCGTATACTATTCGCGTAAAGGATTCAGCCATGGGCAAACCGGCCAAAATCCCCAAGGCCACGATCAAAAGGCTTTCGCTCTATTACCGCCAACTCGAACTCCTGGAGTTCGACGGTTACCGAATGGTTTCCTCTGAAAAAATGGCCTGGCTGTGCCAGGTCAACCCCGCCCAGGTGCGAAAAGACCTGGGATACTTCGGCGAGTTCGGCGTTCGAGGCGTAGGTTATGATGTTCGGGAACTGATGACCCAGGTCAAGAAAATACTTGCGGTGAATCGGACCTGGAACATGGGGCTGGTCGGCATCGGGCACCTCGGCACGGCCCTCGTGAACTATCAGAACTTCCCTGCACGAGGATTCAAATTCATTGCGGTTTTCGACTCGGATCCGCGAAAGATCGGGCAGACCCTTGGCACCGGCCTCCGCATTCAGGACACAAGGGAACTCGAGGAAACAGCGCGGGAGAAGGACATCCGGATCGGAGTGATTGCAACACCCGGGCCTGAGGCCCAGGCTGTGGCGAACCATCTTATCGACGCGGGAATCCATGCAATCCTGAATTTCTCCCGAACGCAGATCTACGTACCTGAAGGCTGCGTGGTGGAGAACATTGACTTTACCATCAGGCTGGATATCTTGACGTATCGTCTGAAAGACCAGTTGGGCTTGTGATATGAATAATAGCCCCGTCTTCTTACTGATTACGGTAATCCTGTTGGGATCCGTTTTCCCCTGCCGGGCGCAAACGATCTCCGCCCCACGAATGGTTCTCGAAGATGCTTCTTTCGACTTTGGAATGGTTGACGAGGGGACCGTTTTAAAACACGATTTCATCGTCAAAAACAATGGTGGCCAACCCCTTGAGATCATAAAGGTGGTTCCGGGTTGAGGGTGTGCCGTACCGGTCTTTGACCGGCTCATCCCTCCAGGAGAAGAGGGAAAAATCACATTGCAGCTGAACACTAGGGGCTATCCGGGCCCCCTGAGCAAAAGCGCTAGAGTCTACTCGAATGACCTGATGAGGAAGATCCAGGTAATCACGGTAAAGGCTGATGTTCAGGTCCCCATCGCCGTTTCGACTCCGCACCTATACTTCGCCGGCCCCTCGGACTCCGTTATCACCAAGACCGTGGAAATTGAGAGCCGGGATGAAGTCACAATTCGGCTGGAGGTCCTTTCCTTTGATTTGGATGACAAGTTGACCTACAACATAGAAGAAGTTTTACCTGGAAAGCTTTTTCGCGTAACCGTTTCCACAATCCTCGATAAGGCCGGCACCTATTCGGGATTGCTGAAACTCGAGACGACCCACCCGAAGAAACCGGTACTCACCATCCGTATTCGCGGGCGGATCATGAAGAGGCCGGCAAATTGAACCGAGACAAACGCCCGGATGATCGCGGGGCAGGAAACCGGAGAGAATAAGAACATCCATGAAAATGGAAGCGGATGAGCCTGTTGAGATTTACACGGACGGCGCATGCAGCGGCAACCCCGGACCCGGCGGTTACGGGGCCATACTCAAGCATGGGAACCAGGTCCGCGAGATCTCCGGGTGTGAGCGCATGACCACAAACAACCGAATGGAGATGCGTGCGGTCATCGAGGCCCTCAGCTTGCTGCCGGGACCTTTCAGGGTCCGCATCATCACCGACTCCGATTATGTGGTCAAGGGAATGACGCAATGGCTTCCAGGATGGATTCAACGAAACTGGGTTAATGCGCAGAAGAAACCCGTGCTGAACCGGGACCTCTGGGAGCGGCTCTTGGAACTCAGCCGGCCCCATGAAATCGAGTGGAGATGGGTGCGCGGGCACGATGGGCATGAAGAGAACGAACGATGCGATCGCCTGGCCCGGGAGGCGATTCGCCATTGCCGCTGACCCGGGGAACGATTTAGACTGGTAAGGCGTCGCCCTGTTCCTCGCATGCTCGAATCGAAGTCAGAAGCAACCGTTGCCCAAATGCAAATTCTTGACGCCAACTCTTATTTATGTTAAATGTACGGATGATGATCTGATATAGTTTGAGGTTTTCCCTCGGCCGTTACCATGATCCTCTGTTGATGATCCTTTTATTTTAGGAGCGCCAAATGAAATGTCCCAAGTGCGGGTACGTCAGTTTCGACCATAATCAGACCTGCCCAAAATGCAATAAGGGCATCAGCGAAGAGAGAAACAAGCTGAACCTGCCTCATTTCGAACCCGCAGTGCCTTTTCTCCTTGGCGCTCTAACCGGTGAAGCCGACGAGGCGGCCAGGGATATTGATATCGCCTCTCCTGGAATTCAATCAATTCCCGGCGGCGAAGAGGAAATCCACGTCGAGGAGGAAATCGCCCCATTCCTTGAGGAAGAAGAAGACGTTGTATCCCTGGATGACGATCTGGACATCAGCATGGATGAAGAGTGGTCCCCGGTTGATGTTGAGGAAGAAGAATCAGTTGTAGCGGAAGAGTTTCCGGATATCGAGCTGGATGAGGGCCTGCGTGAAGCAGCCGGACCTGAGGAACCTCTGGAGGACCTGGGCCTGGATCTGGAGGAGGTCGAAGAACCTTTGGGCGGCGAAAGCGATCTGGAACTGACATCCATGGATGAACTCGAAGCAACCGACGGAGAAGCACTCTCTTTCGACTTTGATGATTTGGCCACGGAAGCAGGTCCTGCCGAGGAACCCGCGGCCGGTGAAGAATCCGTCATCGGCCCTGACGAGGACCTTTCCCTGGACCTGGACGAGCTGAATGTGGATCAAGATGAACTCACCGGTGACATCACCCCCGGAGATGCCTCTCCCACGGAGGAGGAAGCCGCATCCGACATCGACCTGGATTCCATCGCGCTCGGAGACGAAGAAGAGGAGGTCGTCCTGAACCTGGACGACCTCAAGGTCAATGAAACCGGGGAACTTGAAATCGGGTCTCAGCAAATGAAGGACGCCGTGGAGGAGGCTGATGCTTCCTCTCTGGAAGAGACCATCGACGTTGACGATATGGCTTTTGATGAGAAGGAACCCCCGGTAGAACCGGCCGGCCCGGGGGCGGCGGATGTACCCGAAGAAGACTACGATCTCACCATGGATCTGGGCGACTTATCACTTGATGAAGAAACCGCGTCGCCCCGCGAAAACGACGAGGAAGAGTTCTCCCTGGATATGGACGATCTCGAACTGGACTTGGACCTTGATCTGAACCTTGAGGAAGAAGAGCCTGAGAAGACCTCCTGACATTCGATTTCATCTTGACCTTACCACTGAATCGGGCTATAGTCGGGCCGTTTCGTGCCGAGATAGCTCAGTCGGTAGAGCAGGGGACTGAAAATCCCCGTGTCCCCAGTTCAATTCTGGGTCTCGGCACCATAAAAGAGTAAAAAAATAAGGGCTTTACGGAAGAAAAAATTAAAACCCGAAAGCCCTTATTTTTTGGCCTGGCCGGTTTGGTACCACATAGGTACCACTTCAAAAACAGACATTTTTTTACGGTCTCTCTTACGACATAAACGACCTTAACGACTAAAGGTCCCTATCAAAACTTTTTCAACTTCTCTTACGACCGAAACGACAAATACGACAAAAGGTCTTTTTCCGGTATTCACTCCCCCCGGGGAAACGGGCGAACGGGGCGAAAACGGAATAAAAACCCGGCCAAGAAGCCGGGTGTTGTGGTCCTTGCTTGGGTATAGGTATAAGGCTAGGGATTGATTTTCAGCGAAAAAGCCGCCGGTAAGTAGGGCTTTGAAGGCTGGGAAAGCGTGAAGGGTTCCTCTGCTCAGAGGGAGGCAAATCGTATCCTATCTATTCTTATCAAATTTGTCTTTGAGTTTTAGTAAGGAATCATGCAGGGGGGGTCGCAATAATGCCTTGTGGAAACCTGAGATATTATCTTCTTCAGCAAGAAAAATGCAGTTCACAATATCGTCAATCATTTTTACATTGAGACGTCCTTCAATGGTTATATCTCTATTATTATCAATCTCATGTGGCGGAAACTCGTAAGGCGGTTCATAGAGCTGAACCCATGTGTCTTTCTTAAAGAAGGTTTTATTTGCAGAAATAAAAAACAGGCTCCTTTCTTTAATACATCCGGCTTTTGCTGGTTTGTCTTTCTGTTGAGAGGTAGTTTTTACAAAAAGATAGGGCTCATTATTGGAAGGTGAGTTTAGTAATATAAGGTACTTTTTGCCGATAAAACCATTGTGAAAAACCAACTGGCGATGGTGATAAATGGCTCCGCGCGTTTGCAATTAATTAGCTCCAAAAACTTTGAACATCTCTGAGCGCTCTTCCATCCTTTCTTTGGCTTCATTAAATGGTAGACTGACTATCTCGCTGTCGATAGCGAGCATAAAGTCAATTTTTTGAAATTCTCCTTTTTCTATTAGGGTCCTATCCCATGGCTTATTCGTCAAATGGGTTGATTCAACCATGGCGTCGGCCTGGGCATCTTTAAATATGAAGGAAATGTCTTTCAGAAGTCCCAGCTCCTTCTTGGAAAAATGACGATGATCAAATTTCTTCTTAGGTAGGATTTGTTGGAAACCCTCGGCCGGAAGAACATCGATCGCGCTTTTCAAGTCGGGCCTCATATTGCCTGAAATTTCTTTAAAAAGCTCTTTGGGCACCGGCCCCATCTTCCAGGCAAAATAGTCTAAACCGGTC
>JAWLEX010000003.1:54246-59096 GCA_041685835.1 Desulfatiglandales bacterium | reverse complement strand
AGAGGTTGCGCGGAGGCGTACTGAAGTACGCCGCACAAGCAACCTCGCAGATTGACGCCGAGATTGGCAAAAAAGACCATTTCTGGATGGAAACTTACTAATTTTCATGGGGGCTAATATGAGACTCACAAAAACATAGGTTGAAGGCCTGGAATTCCCGGCGCAGGGGCAACCTGTTTATTGGAATGATACCCTTTCAGGCTCCGGGGTTCGTGTCTCAAAGACCGCAAGGACCTACATAGCACAGGGCCGGGTGAACGGCAAGAACAGCCGGGTGTCTCTGGCCGGGATACATTCTACGGCCATGTTTCAAAGACACTTCGTATCCTTGAATCCATGCAAAGCGCAGAACCCGAGAACCTTAACCTTCGGGCTTTACTCTGAATCACCAGTGAACCGAAATTGGGTTTGACACCGCACCGAAGAACTATTATTGTATTTGCGCAATCACTTAAATTATTTTCAGTCTTAAAACTTCCAATTTTATGCCGGTGCCTGAAAAAGCGAGGACAGGATGAGAAAGGCCGAAGAATTGGCGCGTATCTTCAAGGTGCTTTCCGTAGAAAGCCGGGTGCAAATAGTGCAGATGCTCAAATCGAAGGCCTTATGCGTCAATGCGCTTGCAAAACGGCTCAATATCACCCCGGCTGCAGTGTCCCAGCATCTGAGGGTCCTGCGGGATGCCGGCATGGTCAGCGCAGAAAAGCGCGGTTATTTTGTTCATTACCGGCTGAATGATGAAACACTCGCAGGCTGGAGGGATTTGGCGGACCGGTTTCTGGCGGAAAGTGACCCGTCCGGTCCTTTTATAGAAATAAAAACCACAGAGGAGGAATGCCATGACTGATTGTTGCTGTCAAAAACCGGAACAACTGAAAACCGTACCAGAGAAGTGCAGCAGGGAGCAGATAGAAAAATGTCACGGGTCGGTGAAGGACCATTCTTGTGTCCAATCGGAAAAAGCAAAAAGGACTGATTCGACATGATAGAGGTACATGGGCTGGCTAAGAGTTTCGATGACGTAAAGGCGGTGAAAGATGTGGGCTTCCATGTTGGGGACGGAGAGCTTTTCGGCTTTCTGGGACCAAACGGCGCCGGCAAGACCACCACGATAAATATGCTGACGGGGCTCGCCAGGCCCGATTCGGGAACCATAACGATCGGCGGCGTCGATTGCAGCAGAAACCCTAAGGCCGCCCAGCACTTGATGGGTGTGGTGCCGGACGAAAGCAACCTCTATCCTGAACTGACAGGATTTGAAAACCTCTGCTTCTGCGGGGCCCTTTATGGAATGAGGAAGAAGCCGCGCGAGGCAAAGGCCGCAGAACTGCTTGAGACTTTCGGATTGTCGGAGGCCGCCGGGCGGAAATTTGCCCATTATTCCAAGGGTATGAAGCGAAAGTTGACGATCGGCGCAGGAATCATTCACAGCCCGGCGATACTCTTCCTTGATGAGCCCACCACCGGCATAGATGTGGCAAGCGCCAGGCAGATCCGGAAGCTTATCGAGGACCTGAATGGCTCCGGCACGACGATCTTCCTTACAACTCATTATATAGAGGAAGCAGAGAGGCTCTGCGGCCGTATCGCGTTCATCGTTTCAGGGAAGGTCATCAGGGTGGACAGCGTCTCGGAACTCATGGAACCGGTTCAGGGAAAACACGTGATGATTATTTCTATTTCCAGCGGGGGGCCGGCGCTCGAGCAACAGCTTGCAAAGGCTTTTCCCGGTCTCGAATTCAGCCGCCCTTCCGCCGGGCGGGTGAGGGTCGAGGCCGGCGAAGAGATACGTGTAGGGCCGCTGGTGCGGTTTTTGGAAGATCGCGGTATCGAGGTATCGGAGGCCAGAAAGCTCAGGCCTTCGCTGGAAGACGTTTTTGTGCGCATCACCGGTATCGAGGCCGAAGCGATGAAGAAAGAGCGGGAAAAGAAGGGAGGCGACGCGTGAATCGCTGGATCGCGTTTTGGAACATCCTTATGAAGGACATGCGGGCCTATTATCTGAAGCCGCCCAACATCAGCTGGGGGCTTATTTTCCCGGTCGCATGGACGGGGATGTTTTTCATCAAGACCGGCAGCGGCATCGACAGTATTGTTTCGCTGCTTCCCGGGGTGACCGCGATTTCGATTCTGTTCGGCACGACATCCATGCTTTCGGTGACTATCACGTTTGAAAAGAAAAACAAGTCGTTCGACAGAATGCTTCTGGCGCCGATTCCGCTGAAATTTTTGATGCTGGCGAAAACCTCGGGGGCGATAATTTTCGGGGTAGCCAATGCTTTCATCCCGGTGGCCATAGCCTCAGTGCTGATGGACCTGGGGTCCGTAAGTTGGCTGATGTTTCTCCCTGCGGTGTTGCTGATTGCCGTATCATCTACGTTTCTGGGACTTTTCATCGCCGTAGCGGTGCGGGAAGTTTTTGAGGCGCAGACCTTTTCGAACTTTTTCCGTTTCCCGATGGTCTTTCTGTGCGGGTTGTTTTTCCCTATCGCACAACTTCCGGTTTTTGTACGTCCTCTTTCCTACGGGCTGCCTTTGACCTACGGGGTTGATGTCCTTCACGGGGCCGTGTATGGGGGAAACATGATGCCCTATGCCCTTGATTTTGGTCTGCTCGGTCTGTTTTGCATCGGCCTGTTTGTCGCAAGTCTTTATAATATCAAGCGCAAATGGATTTTTTGACATATAGGCCTAATAGGCCTGGATTTCAGCCAAAGCTGGAATCCGGAATTACTTGGTGCGAGAGGGGGGACTCGAACCCCCACGGCTTTTGGCCACTGGATCCTAAATCCAGCGCGTCTACCGGTTCCGCCACTCTCGCTGGGCAATCAAAACAGCGAACAGACCTTGAATGCCGCCGCATATCATCTTGGTGTTGCCCTCGCGTCAAAGGACGTGGGATAAACTACTCTCCGGGACTTTTTTCTTGCAAGCTTTTTTCAATGCCGACAAACGATCGCTGGCCGCACAGATCACAAAAACCTCTCACCCCGGATCAGCCTTGTTGAACTGCCTGTCAAATCCTTCCAGGAACGTCCTGATCAGACCCTGGTCCGCAAAGCTGTAATAGGTATTGTGTCCTATGATCACATGGTCAAGGACCTGGATGGTAAGCAGCTTTGCAGCCCAGACAAGTTCCCGCGTGAGTCGGCGGTCTTCGGGAGACGGACCCGGATCGCCGGATGGGTGGTTGTGTACGAAAACCAGGGCCGCGGCCCTGTGTTCCAGGGCCAGGGTCATGACTTCACGAGGGTATACGGCGCTGCCAGTAAGGCTGCCTAAAAACAGGTCCTGATCCGATATGAGCTCGTTTTTGCGGTTGAGCAAAAGGACCTTGAATATTTCGCGTTTGAGGTCGCGCATGGTGTGGAACAGGTAGTCGAATACGGCCCTGGATGAGCCGAAAAAGGGGCGGTTCCGGGCGCGGTCCCTCAAATAGCGGGCTGATACCTGGTGGACCAGGTGAAGATACAAGGCATTACGTTCACCCACGCCGCGAATTTTGGTCAGCTCTTCCATAGGAGCGGAAAGGACCCCGGAAAGGGACTCAAAGCGCTTAAGAGCCTCGCGGGCGGGCAGTTTGACGTCCCTGCGCGGAGTTCCCAGGGACAGCAGGAACTCGATGACCTCCTCGTCTGAAAACCGTTCGATTCCACCTTGGAGGAATTTGTCGCGCAAGCGGCCTCGATGGCCTTGGCCTCTGGCTTGAATGTCGGTCCTTGCCATGGACATGGGACTTTCTCCCTTATCAGGTGTCCTCGAGTGCTTTTGGAAATCATATGATGTCCGGTTTGATATTACCGGCGGTAAGGAACTACTTCCCTGAATGGACGCTGCTTTATCTCATTAACATGATAATTACGAATTTAATCATGTGAATATCATGATGCTTGTTTAGTTTGCAAGGCCTGAATTGTCCAGACTGACTTGAATGTGCTCGATATGAAGAATCAATTGAAGGGGAAGGTGGCCCGGGACCGGGCCCAGGTTCGGAAGGGCCAGTGGTGAGAGTCGAGAACCTGGACCGGACCGCCTGTTTTGCAGCCGCGCACGACGGAGTCAGGCGGAAATGCATTTATACCGCACTTGGTTGCGCAAGCCGCTAATAGTACCTTTTGTCCTTGCAGATTATCTCGACCCGCCGGTTTTGGCTTCTTCCCGCCGGGTCGGCATTAGAAGCCCTTGGTCTCATTTCCCCAAGCCCTATGGCGGCAACCGCCGAAGCAGGGACCCCTGCCTGTCTCACCAGATATTCTACGACGCTGAGAGCCCTGGCGGTTGAAAGCTCTTCGTTGGATGCATAGGGCCCCTGTCTAAGGGGTATGTTGTCCGTATGGCCTTCGATGTAAACCTGATAGCTGGTGACGCGAAGGAAATCGGCGATTTTCTGCAAGACCGGTTTCATCTCCTCCCTGATTTCGGCCTCGGCCGAAGGAAAGAACATCTCGGCACCAAATACCAGCTTGAACCCGTCTCTTATAGGTACGATATCCAGGAAATCACCGGCTTCCTCAAACTCGCCGGAAACGATTTCATCAGTATCCATGCCCGGGCGTGTCTTTTCGAGCTCTTTGAGGCGTTTGTCGATAAAGCTGCGAAGCCCTTCAATCAGAATCTCCTTCGGCCTCGCGATCTTCCTGTACTCCTTAAATGACATCACACCGGACCCGGCGTTGAAATTTCCGAACATGGTTTCCAGCTTTTTGTCATCCATGGAATTGAACGAAAAAAGAAGGACAAAAAAAGTAAGCAAAAGGGTAACCAGGTCGGAGAAGGTTGTCATCCAGCTGTTGGGGTCCATGCCGTTGTTTTGCCCGACCTGTTTTTTATTGGATGCAAGAGCCATTTCA